>QHOR01000065.1:3303-13062 GCA_003219395.1 Verrucomicrobiota bacterium
CTGGAGTGAAAACATCGCTGGCGCCAGGCTCGCGTGTTGTTTCCGATTATCTCCACAAAACAGGTCTCCAGAACTACCTCGACCAGCTCGGATTTAATCTGGTTGGCTATGGTTGTACCACATGCATCGGTAATTCGGGACCGCTCCACCCCAACATCGAGAAGGCAATCCACAAACACGACCTGATCGCCGCCTCGGTTCTTTCCGGGAACCGCAACTTCGAGGCTCGCGTGCATCAACATATCAAAGCGAACTTCCTCATGTCACCACCGCTCGTCGTCGCGTTCGCGTTGGCTGGCCTGGTCCACATCAATCTTTCGCGCGAACCGCTAGGGAAAGACAGAGACGGAAAGGAAATCTTCCTGAGAGACTTATGGCCGAGTCTCAGTGAAATCCGAGAGGCAATGCAAATGGCGCTGACGCCGGACACCTTCCGCAAGTTCTATCGCGACTTTGCCGATCAAAATCCCAAGTGGAACGAGATTCCTTCGAGCACCGGCGACATTTACCAATGGGACGAGGAGAGCAATTACATCCACGAGCCGCCATTCTTTCAAAATTTTTCGATGGAACCCGGGCATATTGAAGAGATTCGTGGCGCTCGCACGCTCGGTATTTTCGGCGACTCGGTAACGACCGATCACATTTCACCTGCGGGAGCAATCAAGGAAAGTTCGCCCGCGGGAAAGTATTTACAGTCGCGTGGAATTCAGCCGCGAGATTTTAACAGTTACGGCAGCCGGCGCGGTAACGATCTGGTGATGACCCGCGGGACATTCGCCAACGTGCGAATCAAAAACTTGATGGTACCCGGAAGTGAAGGCGGCGTGACCAAATATTTTGGTCCGAGCCGGACTGGCGGCAACGGTGAAGGCGAACAGATGTCGATCTTTGACGCAGCGATGAAATATGCGGAGACAAATACGCCGCTGGTGATTCTGGCCGGACACGAGTACGGCACCGGTTCATCGCGCGATTGGGCAGCAAAAGGCACGCGTTTGTTAGGGGTGAAAGCAGTTGTTGCTGCAAGCTTCGAGCGGATTCATCGCTCGAACCTGGTCGGCATGGGTGTGTTGCCGGTGCAATTTCCTGACGGAACAACCGCCCAATCACTTGGGCTCGACGGTTCGGAGATCCTTTCGATTCTTGGTTTGTCTGAAACAATGAAGCCGGGCCAAAACTTAATGCTCGAGATCGAAGGTCAAGATCGGCAGAAGCGCACCGTGCCTGTGAAGGTTCGCATCGACACGCCAATCGAGATCGATTACTATCGGCATCGCGGCATTCTGCCGTTTGTGCTGAGGCAACTCCTACTAAAGTAACAATACCTCGCGCCTTTGGACCGTAATTGGGGAACCGTCCGCGATAAATGCCGAGCGCGGAGGCTGCCCCAACGTCTCGGCGAATTGTTCGCCGTAAACACTCGCCACGTCGTCGATGAATTCGAAGCTGGTAGCGGTCCAGATTTTCCAGCGCGGATGTTCTACACGGTATTCGCTGCAGCCGTCCCGCAAACACGTATAACCCCAGTAATGTTCAGTAATAAATTCGGCATGTGAACCGGCGGAAATAGGTTGCGGTTCGCCGGATGCACTCATCTTGAGAAATTCCCACTGCTTCCCGCGTCGCCAGCAATACTCGACCGTTAGTTTAGAATCGACGTGCTTTATGTTGTGCTTCATCGGAAGATTGAAGTAGCGCTCTCCATAAAACGCCCTGGCAATGAGAGCAATCGCACGGCGAGGCACAAGCTCGCGGACGAAAACTACACCGCGCCGCCAGGTGTCAGCCGATTTCCTTCTTGCGTAGAAACGCAGATTCACTTCTTCGAAATCGCGATGCAGCGGGATCGGAAGACCTAAAACACGTGTATCGAGAAAGAGAAATCCGACAACGCTGACAAACGTCTCACCATTCTCATAATCGATCTCGGTGCCGAGCGGGACGAGCGGTTCGACAACAGCAGGGTCGACGATGTAATTCAACATCGCCAGATACCGCCAGTTAGCGGTGAGAAATGGTTTCATACGACGGCGACTATTAGGCCGCTGTGACGAAATCACTTGTCGACTGGACGAACTCGATACCGAAGCGCCATTCGTTCAGGCTCCAACACCGGACTGAGATCGGCCTGTTGCGTAGCGAACGTCCAGTCAGACCAGGTTTCATCTTGCTTCCGTGGCGCAGGTGGAACTCTCAATTCGATAAATTGCGAGGCAACAGGTTCGTTACCGATCGAGGCCAGCAGGGACCTGCTTTTGCTGTGCGTCAACAGCGGCACATATCCGCGAACCGTGGAACGCTCGGCCTCTTGTGTCATCGCGTTCCAATCAAGGAAAGCGTACTGATTTTGCCGATTGTCGGTGTAAAGGCAGACGCGGACACTGTAACCATTGGGCTGGTCTGGAATTTTAAACATTGCTGGGGCGCGAAGCTCGAATTGCAACTCGAGGTGCTTACCGTCGATCGTCGGAGGTTTGTCGGATAAGAAATATGGAACGCCGCCCAGTAAAGTGGCGAGCCCGCAAACAATCAGAAGCGACCAGCCCTGTGCAATGAAAAATGCGGTGAAGCCCTGCCGACGAACCGCAATCGCCGAGACGGTTCCAATCACCAGACCCGCGAAGATTCCAAGAGGTACACACAGGAAAAATACTGTCATCCCCCGCTGGCCTTCCATCTCCGGCACCTGCGCGAGCTTGGTTAAATAATCGCCGACCAAGAACGCAAGAACACCTCCAACAAACGCCGTGATAAGGGCGATGAATACAGCACGGAGAACAGACATGAAGATTTGCGCTAGCTTGCTTGAAATTAATCAAATCATTCGCCGCTAGATTTTCGTAGTCGAGCTAAGGCAAAATCTAAAGTAAAGTAAAACTCATTCGGACCCTCGGCCGGTACTTCCCAACACAGGTTTCTGTGGTTCGGTACTCGGGCCGCTGATGCTTGCCTTGGGAATGTGTGCGACACCGTCCGAGGCGTCGCGTTCGTTTCCTTTCAAGCTGCCGGCATTATTTGTTGTCACCTCACCGTCGACTGAATCGCCCGTGGATTTTTTCGCAAAGATAAAACTCGCGGTCAATGTGCCGCGATTCTGATCCGAAACTGAAACTACAGGCTCACGCAGCAGACTGAGTTCTTCGCTACTTAATTTTGTGACTGGCTGGGCGAGAAGTGCGATTTCCTTATTCAACGAATCAGATTTGATTCTTAACCTGCCCAGCTCCGCCAACATCAATTTTCTTGCTTCGTCTCGCCGCGCTTCTTCCTCTCGTTCGCGTACCACGATATTTCGCAGCAGTTCGTTTTCTCTCATCAATCGCTCCGTCTCCTCGTTGCCTTTGCCGGTCAGCTTGGCGCTCTGAAGCTGCGTCCCAGCCTCATCTAACTGCACCCAAAGCTCCGCGATTCTGGCGACGAGATATTGGTTTCTGTTCTGGCTTTCGGTCAGTTGCTGCTGGAGCTGCGTAACTTGCTCCTTCACTCCCATTAATTCCTCCACGTTTGTTGAATTTTCGTTAACGGGCGCGCTCTGATCTAAATTCGCCAAGTCCAGCCTAACCTCGCCACTCTGGGCGAGGAGGGAGTACGGGTTACGTTGCATTTCGTTTCCGGTTTCTAACTGGGCGAGCGCTTTATCACGTTGCTGCTCAACTGCAGCGATTCGATTGTTTGCCTCGGCCAATTTCGCGTTGGCCTCGTCCCTTTGCTTTTCTGCTGTCACACGGGCCTGTTCAGCAACAGCAACGGCATTTTTCAACTCAGCTATCTGTGCCTCTTTCGACGTCTCGAGCTCCTTTTGTATATTCTCAAGCTTGGAAGTTGTTTCCTGCAGGCGTGTGTTGACGATTGCCTTCTCTTTTCGGGCGGCTTCGAGGTTGCTGCGCGACTTTTCAAGCGCCGCTTGCAGTTGATCGATCTTGCGGCGCAATTTCCTAGTCGCCGCTTCAATTGCGCCATCGTTTGATTCTTGGGCAATCGTGTCGATTCCTTGCGGGGCCAAGGCCTCCGCACCGGGCTCCGACCAGGGCTCGTTATCAGGAAGCGAAGGCACAAGCTCCGGCAGAGGACTTGCAGCAGCGGCTAGTTCGTTGTGCTTCGATATGCGCTCCTGAACTCGTAAAATTCCTTCGCCAATCTTACGGCCCCGATACTCCACGATCGCGGGTTGCCAGTCGGAGTGCGATCTTCGCAATTCCTCGATCAGACTGCCGGCAAACCGAAATTTGGCGAGGGCAGGCCTGAATCGGTTGTCGCGCTCAAGTTTTTCACCCTGTTGCGCCGACAGATAAGCTTTAAGAAAAATATCGCTCGGATCGTCCTGCTGCGCTGAAAGCGGAACTCTCAAGAGCAGGAAAAACAAGGCCGCAACAAAAGCCCACCCCACCCGCCTCGCGCTAGGACCAAACGAGGCAATAATCAGGCAGCAGGCAGATTCTCGTTCCACCGGCGCCGAGAATTAGTGGAGTCAGCAGGAAAAGTCGAGCCCTTTGTTTGAAGCTTAAAAGCCGTGGCCGCCTTTGGCCTTCTCTTTGTCCACTGCGGAAGCCGAAGAATGCCATTGTCCGAACCGGCAACTAACACACACCGGGTTTGCAAATGGAGATTCGAATCTTAAAATCTTGCTTCACATCACTGTTGGTGGCCGTAGCTCAATGGTAGAGCCCCAGATTGTGGTTCTGGTTGTTGCGGGTTCGAGTCCCGTCGGCCACCCGGTTTTTAACAAGGTGAATTGTGAGAAGTGAAAGATGAAAGGTTTACTACCAATCACTTCTCACAGATCACCGCTCACTTTCCAATTGTGCCTGTAGCTCAACCGGATAGAGCTTCTGACTTCGGATCAGAAGGTTGGGGGTTCGAATCCCTCCAGGCACGCCATCCTTGATCTTTTTCTTGCCGGTGCTCTTGGGTCGCAGTTGCTGTCATGAAGGATGCGAAGAAAGCAGAACCGACTTGCTACCTGGAAAGGCCAATGCGCTGCACCAGGTCCTGAAATCTCGGATCCGACCTGACTGATTTGAACTGTGGAGACACGTTCAGATTAACAAAGTGGAACGAGTGCTCCGCGTATGCCTGTTCCAATAATTGAAACGCCTGTTCATTGTTGCCAAGCGCGACATAGATCGTCGCCAATTCGTAGGCTGACACGTACTGTCGCTTCGCGAGCTCATTCAGCTCATTGAGGATTTTATTCGCCTCATGCTCCTTCTGCGACTGCGCATATATACGCCCGAGCGCAGCTTTCATTAGTGGACTGTCTCCTGACAGAGAGATCGCCTTTTTAAACTCCTTGGCGGCTGCATCAAGAAGCTGCTTTTGCTCATAAGCCAGCCCAAGATGCCAGTGCGCGACGGCGAAGTTCGGATCCATCTGTATGGTCCTGCGGCATTGATCTATGGCTTCATCGTACCGGGCCGCGTAGTAGAGGGTCGCTCCCATAAACGTGTTCATCACGAGGGACGCCGGCTCGAGTTCGAGCGCTTTTTTCATTTCCTGGACAGCTTCTTCCCAGCGACCGGTAGCCGTTAAATAGTGAATCGCATACCACTGATGAGCCCTCGCGTAATCTGGCTTGAGTTCTATGCTGCGCTTGAACTCTTTCTCCGCCTCCGACCAGTTCCAATCGTAATTCATTAGAATATGCGCCAGCGTCGCGTGCGCTTCGGCGAGTGTGTCATCCAGTGCCAGCGCCTTTAATGCCGACTCTTTTGCCTTCGGCATTGCTTCGTGCGGTGCGTCAAAATTGTAAAAAGCCAGTCCTGTATAGGAATCCGCCAGACCGACGTAGCCAAGAGCGAAATCAGGGTCGCGCTCGATGCTCTGTTGGAAGTGCTCGATCGCCTGTTTGATTCCGTCCGCTGTGCGCTTGTCCCAAAAGTAGCGGCCGCGCAGGTAGAACTGATACGCCTCTGGATTTGTGCTGTCGTGCTTGACCAACCGCCGCTGCTCCTCGCTGGACAATTTTAGCTTCAACTTCGCTGCGACCTGTTGCGCAATTGCCTGTTTCACTGCAAGCAAGTCCGTCAGCTTGCGGTCGTATCCTGCGCCCCAAATCTCCGCGCCAGTCACGGTGTCGACCAAATCCGCCTGAACGTTCAAAGCATCCTGCACTTGCCGTACTTTTCCGGTCAGCACCGCCGCCACCCCCAACTCGCGTCCCACCTGCCGTGGGTCGACATCTTTTTGCTTGTAACGGAAAGCCATCGGACGCGCGATCACTCGCAGTTGCTGCAACTCACTCAGGCTGTTAATCAGCGCCTCGGAAATTCCTTCAGACAAATACTCGGTGTTCGGTTCGTTGCTCGCGTTTTCAAATGGCAGCACCGCGATGCTCTTTTCTGGCAGCCGATTAGAAGCTGAGTCGGCAGCTAGCTGATGGATGTGCAGGGAATGAAAAATCAAAAATGCACTCCCGCCGAGAATCAGGACGAAACCCGAGGCGAGAGCGACGCGCCGGCGTGACACGCCTGTTAACTGGACGGAGCAATGTCGCAGCGATGTTGTTAATTCTTTTGGACTGGGTCGAGCTGCCGCGTCCATCGCGAGCATGGATTTAAGCAGCGATCGAAAATGAGCGGGAACGCGCGCTGCCTTCAGTTGTTGCATGGGAAGCGCTTCCGACTTCTGAGCGCGATGAATTTCTTCCGCAGTGTGGCCGGCAAACGGCATTTTCCCCGAAAGCGCAAACCAAAGCGTCGCGCCTAACGAATAGATGTCCGAGCGCACATCGACCGGTCCACTGCCGAATTGCTCAGGGCTCGCGAAATTGGGTGTGCCGACGAACCCCCCGTGGGTAAGATCAATTTCTGCTCCCGCATCCGCAATTGCCTTGGCAAGGCCGAAGTCGATAACTTTCACTTCCAGCTCCGGCGTTTCTCCGTTACCAAACGTCAGCATGATATTGGCCGGCTTCAGGTCACGATGGATCAAACCCTGAGCCGCCGCAGCCATCAACGCGCGCGCTATTTGGATCGCGATTTCGAGAGCCAATTTTGGATTGAGTGGACCATTCTTACGCACGTGAGTCTCCAGGGTTTCGCCCTGGACTAATTCCATTGCATAGAAACAGCGACTGGCATTGGGGGAAGCACCGAACTGATAAATGGCGGCAACATTTGGCTGACGCAGAGCAGCCGCCGCGCGGGCTTCCCGCAAGAAACGTTCGCGCACTGTAGCCGAACCATGCACGGCCGCAGGAACGTCGATCACTTTCAGGGCGACCTTGCGCCGCAACACGTTATCTACTGCGAGATAGGTCACCCCAAATGCGCCACGACCGAGTTCCCACAAGGAACCGTCTTCGCGACGCGCTACCTCGAAATCGCCGAACACCAGTGAGGCTGACGATTTGGTGTCGAGCGCTGCTGATTCCTCGAGGCCTGTCCGCAGAAGACAAACAACGCAGTCGCCTTTCGCGCCCAACGGCTCACCACATGTCGAACAAATCATAACCGGGGATTCCGGTGATTTGGCGATGACACGCCTTTCTCACCCCCTCGTTAGCACACGGAGTAACTCGTGCAGCTCTTCACCCACCTCCGCTTCAGTCTCCACCGTTCGGCGCACCTCAGCGCGCAACGCTTCTCGGTAACGCGCTCGGAGGCGAGTGACATGGCTGCGAAGCGTTGACTCCGTCATGCCCAGACGAACCGCCAATTCCGAATAAGCCGGTAGCGGCTCAGCGCCACTCGTTAGAAAAATCCTCAATTCGTTAAAGAGCGTCTCCTTCGATTCACCTTTGTAATCGGCCGAGAGCCGTTGCAGTCCAGCAGTGACCAACGCTTCCGCCCAGCTGCGATCGAAGATCTGATCTTCACTGCTCATGCCACCGTGAGTCTGAAAAAGCGATTCCGCCTCTTCGACCTGCTGTTCATCCAGAGGCAGAAAATTTTGTCCGCCACCACGCTTGAGCGTCCGTTCACGGTCGAAAGCGTCCGCGAGAAAATTTTTCAGCGAGACAAGCAGAAATGAACGGAACCTGCCTTTCTGCCGATCTGCGCGAGCATAGATCTTGCGCTCGATTAGGTAGGCGAAAAGCTCTGCGTAAGATCTTGCGCGTCGTGTACGCTATAGCCGCGGCTGCGGACGAAACTGTAGAGAGGTGCCCAATAGGTTTGGCAAAGTTCCGCGAGCGCGGCATGTGCGACCTCCGGTTCGGCCTGGCTTTGCCTCGCCGCGAGTACCACGCTCCAATGGGTCGACGGAAAGAAATCACTGCGGGCATGCCCGTTCCCGGCCAGGATTTTCACGTCAGCGGTTTGTATCAAGATCACAGAAAAAAAGCAAGCCGTCAGAAAAATTAACGTCCCGTGCAGCACGCGCGCCGGAACGCCTTTGTAAAGGGAAAGCAATCATTCATTTCGGAAACCAATATGTAGAAAGGAAAAACAATGCATCCGCTGCCTCAGTTTAAAAAAATATCGATTCTGCCAATTCTCACCGCGCTGGCGCTCATGGCGCTCGCCTCACTTAAAGTCGCGTGCGCGGACGCCGTGACCGACTGGAACGCGATCGCTTCAACATCGATCGTCACGAACGCCGGGCAGCCGCCGCCAGTCTCGGCGCTGAGTTTTGCGATGGTGCAGGGCGCAGTCTATGACGCAGTCAATGCAATCGACCGTGGCCACCAGCCGTACCTCGCCCAGCCTCCTTCAAATCCGACCGACTCTAAAGAGGCAGCGGCGGCGACGGCCGCCTTTCGCGTGCTCGTAGGTTTTCCTGATGTACCAGGGTTATTTCCTGCGCAGCTGCCGACATGGCAGCCGATTTATGATGCTTACATCGCAAACCTACCCGACGATCCAGCGGGATCGAGAGCCGCTGGAATCAGCATCGGCGAGACGACAGCCAGGGCGATGCTCGAAGAACGGATGGACGACGGTCGTTTTGGGCCACCGCCTCAGCTATATCCGCCGGTCCCCGGCGTCTGGCGCCCAACACCACCTAACTTTGCAAATGATCCAGCCCCGTGGGTCGGAACGTGCAGCCATTCATTGTTTCAAACGCAGAGATGCTCCGCACCGATGGTCCGAATGCGCTCACGAGCACTGCGTATGCAGAGGACTTCAACGAGATTAAGGAGCTCGGCTCACTCACCAGCGTAACCAGGACGCCCGATCAGACGGATGCCGCGATCTTTTGGCAAGACCATGCGGTGGCACTCTGGAATCGAATCTTTCGCACGCTGGCCACCAGCCAGGGCCTGAACATCGTCGACAGCGCACGGCTCTTCGCCATGGAAAATCTCGCTGCTGCTGATTCCCAGATTGGCGGCTGGAATGATAAGTACTATTGGCAGTCCTGGCGGCCCATTACTGCCATTCGCGAGGCCGACACTGACGGCAACCCGAATACCGCGCCCGATTCGACGTGGCTGCCGTTATTCGACCCGGGGACATCCGTCTGCAATCCGCCGTTGCTGGTCACGCCACCTTTCCCCGAGCATCCCTCGGGACACGCTTGCGCGACCAGTGCATTCGTGCACACGCTCCAGAACTTCTTCCGCACCGACAAAATCGGCTTCAGCGCCTTCAGCAACAAATCCTGCACTACGCGCAGCTTCGACCGCTTCTCGGAGGCGCTCAAGGAGGTCATCGACGCCCGGGTCTGGGCAGGCATACACTTCCGCACTGCCGACACGCAGGGAGCCGTGCTGGGCAAAAAAGTCGCCCATTATCTCGAAAAGCACTACTTCCAACCCGTCAGACACCGATGACCGGCAATCTTTCAATACCGTGTCCAGAAAGGAAAAATGAA
>QHOR01000296.1 GCA_003219395.1 Verrucomicrobiota bacterium
TCGATTGTTCGTGGCCTTGCTCGAGAATAATCAGCAAGTCGATGGCAGCGTGACCATTCCAACCGCGCTCCAGCCTTACCTGAAAACCGACCGTCTCAAGGCCTGATGCGAACGCGAAAAGGATTCAGGGATTGTTCGCAAATTCAGCATTTTCCTATTTCAGCGTTACAGTATTGGCGATGAGGATTTTACTGGCCAGCAGCGAGGTGTACCCCTATTCGAAAACGGGCGGGCTCGCCGATATGGTAGGTGCGCTGGGCAAGGCTCTGGCGCGCAAAGGTCACGAGGTGGGAATTGTCACGCCGCTCTATGCTGGGGTCCGCAAACGTTTCCCGACGCTAACGCCATTGCGGCAGCCTCTCGATCTGCCGTTGGGAACCGGTCTTGCAACTGCGCAGGTCTATTGCCTGCGTCCAGCCGAGCGGTTGACCATTTACTTTGTGGATCAGCCCAGGTTTTTCGAACGGCCAGGGTTATACCAGGAAAATGGCCGTGATTACCCGGACAATGCCGAACGCTTCATTTTCTTTTCCAAAGCCGTGGCGCAACTCGTGTTGGCCTTGCCGTCGAAACTGGACCTGTTGCACTTGCATGACTGGCAGCCGGGTCTGGCGGCTGTGCTGCTTAAGGACGAGCTGAAGCGCGCAGGGCAGGGGAGTGGCCCACGCATTTGTGTCACGATTCATAACCTCGCTTTTCAGGGCGTGTTTCCCGCCGACAAATTTCCATTGACGAATCTGCCGTGGGATTTTTTCACACCGGATGGTGTTGAGTTTTACAAACAGTTGAACTGCCTCAAAGCAGCCATGGTTTACTCAGACGTCATCACCACCGTCGAGATCATGACGGAGGAGCTGGGTTGCGGGCTGGATGGCTTGCTGCGCAAACGGCACAGTGCGCTCTACGGCATCCTGAATGGCGTGGATTACGAGGAATGGAACCCGATGAGCGACCCTGCGTTAAGCTCCCCGTTTTCCGTGGACGATTTGGGCGCCAAAGCAGCGAACAAACTGGCGTTGCAGGAGGAATTCAACTTGCCTCCCCGGGCCGATATTCCTTTGTTTGGCAACGTCGGGCGGTTGGCCGAACAAAAAGGGGTGGATATCTTGCTGCGCGCCCTGGAAGAAACGGCGGAACTCAATTTTCAATTCGTGCTGCTCGGCAGCGGAGAAACTCGCTTCGAACAGGCTTATGAGGACCTCGCCCGGCGCTTTCCTGGACGCATCGCCGTCAAGATCGGTTTCGATGAGGCGCTTTCACATCGTATCGAAGCCGGCTCCGATTTCTTCCTGATGCCTTCGCGTTTTGAACCGTGCGGGCTCAATCAAATGTATGGATTGCGCTACGGCGCGATTCCCATCGTTCGGACCACGGGCGGCCTCGATGATACTGTCATTGATATTAAAGAAGACGCCGAGCATGCCAATGGCATCAAGTTCATTGAATACTCCTCAAAGGCTCTGGCTAAGGGCATCCGCAAAGCGTTGGCGCTTTATGGCGAACCACCCTTGCTGGCATATTATCGTAAGAACGCTATGAAGGCCGATTTTTCGTGGGAACGGACAACGACCGAATACTTAAAGGTCTATCAAGGGAATGCTACGGCTGATCCGTAGGGGATCTGCGTACCGCAGAGTGACAACCTACCAGGACCTTCCACAGGCTTCCACAGCCTTCCACAGCCTACCGTACACCTTCCGGCGACCTTCCAAAAAATGGGGTGCAAAGTCCTTTTCGGGAGTCAGAGTTAGATGATTAAATTAAATATAACAAACATTGTGCGAAATACACTCATAGGCAGTTTTGGGCTTCGAAGACCTCTACCCGGGCTATTTCAACGCGCGAATGAAATCCAAACAGCCCTGTAGCCGCCGACGTAAGGAGGCGGATTCATTCAAAGGCCGTAGTGTGCGCCTCCTTACGTCGGCGGTTATCTCCAAAGGATCAACGGTAGCCGCAACCGAACCGAGTTGTAATTGGCCAATAAACGAAGAAAGAGCTGCCAATAACCTGATTTTTTGGGAAATCGCCCCAGCGCCGCCCATCGGAACTGTTCATCGTATTGTCGCCCATGACGAAGAGATTGTCGGGATCCACCTTAACACTGCCTCCTGGAGATAGATCCCACAGCAAGGAATGTCCGTAATAGTGATTGAGTTGGTAATGCAAGACCTTTGCGTCCTTGGGCGCGCCGCTGAAGGAATACAGATTTTCAAAGCCCGGTGTGGACGCGGATAGCGGTTTACCGTCAACCACCAGGTGCCCGGTAGGAATATGCGCGCCCACAGGCCAGCGAGGCACGTCAACTAACTCATAGTCCGATTGAATCGAGAGCGTTTCACCACCCAGACCCACAAGGCGCTTGATATAAAACGTATCGCGCTGGTCCGGCTCCAATCGTTGAATTCCGCGGGTCTCAAAAACGATGACCTCACCGCGATTCGGCGGCCGGAAATTGTACGTCACGCGGTTCACGAAAAGATGATCGCCGGCGACAACTTTTAATTTCACGATGTCCTCGCCTTTGTGAAAAATCTGGCCGGGATGGAGTTCGGCACGAGCTTCCAGTGTGCCGTCTGGCGGCGCGCCAAAATCGGGCGGAAACCAAAACGTGTAAGCCTCGCCGCCTATATAAAGGGTTTGCTTGATATTGAAAATGGCGAGGCGCACGAGCGGCCCGATGGTCAGTTCGCCATCGTTTTTGGCAACCTTGTGCAGGTACGAAACGCCGGCAAACCACTCGCGAACCCGTGCGAGACCAGTGGGAATCTTGAAATCTGGCTGATTGATCAAGTTGTCCGAAATGACGCCGTAAAGCGTCGGCTGCATCGAGCCAGTAGGAATTTTAAACGGTTGCAGAAAAAACGTGCGAATGGCCATCGCAACCGCAAGCGCCACCAACAGCACCTCGACGTTTTCCCGCCACACATGGTTGGGATAAGGCTTCAGCCCCACTTTCTTGTTGTTGGCCGCGTCTTCCAGCGCCTGCATCTGCTTCAGCAGCGTCGCCTTGTCCACATTATCGGCAACGGCCTTCCGAGTGTCGGCGATCGCCGTGCGGAGGGCTTCAATGGCCTGGGGCGAGAGAATATCTTCCTGATGACGAAGCAGTTTTTCAACATGCTTGCGCATGGCCGTGGCCTGGCGAACCGTTTTGGATAAAAACCAATTGAGCATCTGAGTTTAGTTGGTGTGCGGGTTAAGAAATTCCAAGTTCCAAAGCCTGAGATTCACAAACCGTCCACGAAATTCCCCCTCACCCCAAGGACAGGGAGAGCCACATGGTGTTTTTCGCCAACGTTTGAGGCTCATGCCTTCAGGACCTCAATAAACGCCTCTTGCGGTATGTTGACTGAGCCGAACGATTTCATGCGTTTTTTCCCTTCCTTCTGTTTTTCGAGGAGCTTGCGTTTGCGCGTGATGTCGCCGCCGTAACATTTGGCAGTGACGTCTTTGCGCAGAGCGCCGACGGTTTCGCGGGCGACGATTTTGCCGCCGATAGCGCCCTGGATGGCGACAGCGTATTGCTGACGAGGGATGACTTCCTTGAGCTTGGCGGCGAGGGCACGTCCCCTGCCCTCCGCCTTGTCACGATGGACGATGCAGGAAAACGCATCCACCGCTTCGGCATTAACGAGCATATCTAGTTTGACCATGTCTGATTGGCGGTAGCCGGCGTGTTCATAATCCATGGAGCCGTAACCGCGCGTGATGCTTTTGATGCGATCGTGAAAATCGATGAGGATTTCGTTCAGCGGCAACATGCTGGTAAGCATGACGCGGCGCGTGTCGAGCGTTTCC
>QHOR01000066.1 GCA_003219395.1 Verrucomicrobiota bacterium
GTTGGAGGCAATTAAAGCCCCAGTGCTGTCATGCAGCTCCAGCGTCGGATCTGCCAATATATCGGGAACACCATATTGCGTAAGCTCCGGGCCAATGGCGCGCAGAATCACTCTCCTTGATTGTGTCCCTTGAACGATGACACCGCCAATCATCACGTTGTCACCTGTCTGCACAAAGCTGCGAGTACTAATGTTGCCCAGTATTGAATTAGGCGCGGGACTGAGATCGTACACTTCCACAAGAGCAACTCCGGTCATGTTGGCCACACCACGCACGATCGCGGTGTAGCTACCCGGTGGCAGATTTACAATCATCGCCGATTCCCTCAAGTCACTCGGTGCGTAGCCGCTAGCGCGAATAGCGGCGACTTGGTTCATGGTGATAATCCCACCGATGATCGTTGTTCCCCAGTTATCGTTAGAGGCAATCAAAGCTCCTGTGTGGTCGTGCAGCTCCAGTGTGGGATTAGCGAGCGCGTTCGGAACGCCGTGTTGGGTCAGCTCAGGACCAATCGCGCGAATGACTACCTTCTTTCGTTCAGCCCCTTGAACAATGAAGCCGCCAATCACCACGTTGTCGCCTGTCTGAACAAAGGCTCGGGTGGAAATGTTTCCGAGAGTTGAGATGGGGCCCGCTTCCACTGTTCCAAGGCCACGCCCAAACTCAGGTAGGATATGTGGGGCACTGCTCATTGGGCCTCCGTATACACCGGGCGGTTGCGAAACGCCGTTGACCTTTAAAGAGGCGATGACGTCTGGAGGCCCGGCAAAGTCGAGTTTGATAATTGAGCCGCTTACGAGATTGAGACCGGCGGTATTGGCAATGCAGTGGTTGCTTTGCAACGTGAGCACTCCGCTGCCGATCTTCGTCAGCGAACCGGTTCCCGAGATCACACCAGAGAAAGAAGTGTTGAGGCCGTTTGTGCCCACTCTCAGGTTATTAGCTCCTAAGACAACATTTCCTGAGTCTTCGAGAGAGCCGACGGTGATGCCCCCTTGATGGCCGCTAATGTCCAAGTAACCATTGTCGAAAACCTTCACCCGCGCGGTGCCGCCCGTCGAAGCACCACTAAAAAAGATCGCACCGTCCCCATATACCCCCCCATTAGCGATAAGGGTTGCGCTGTCGGCAGTTGATGAACCCGTGAAGATGGTCTCGCCTGCGAAATCGCCGGCTTGGTTGGTGATAGTTGCGTGACCGGCAGTCGATGCGTCGTTGAAGATTGTCAGGGCGCTGCCAGCGGTGGAGGCGGGACCGCTTCCAAAGTTATCGATGGAAGCGTTGGCCGCAGTTGATGTGTCATTGAAAATTGTTTGGCCGCCATAACCATGTGACCCACCAGCTCCGCGGTTGCTGATGCCGGCCTGGTCGGCAGTCGATGCACCGTTGAAAATCGTTTGACCGATGCCGCCGTAAAACTCCAGTTCTGCGCTAGCGTTTACGATCGAAGCGCCGCCCGCACTCGACGTATCGTTGAAGATTGTGTCGCCGGTCGACACTTCAGGTGGCAATCTACCCCCGTTAACAATGGACATGTGAGCGCTGGCCGCAGTCGAAGCGTTGTAGAAGATTATCTGGCCTGAATTCGCAACTTGGAAATTTTGCTCAACGCTGCTGTTGATATCGACTCCCGTGCCGCTGATGATCAGTTGACCGCCGCACGAAGGACCGTTGCACGCTCCGATGGAGAAAACGTAAGGGGCGGAGTTCGAAGTGAACACGATGCTGTTCACCTCCTCTGATGTCGAAATGTTCACGTCTCCTTGGGAGGACTGAGCAAACGTCGCGATATCGGACGGACCATTGGGCGGCCCGCCTGGCGTCCAGTTGTTAGCGTTTTCCCAAGCCGAATTCTGCGGCGACGACAGCCAGGTCGCGCTGCCTGCAAGGCTGACTTGAGCACAGAGCAGCAGCAGGACCGCGGCTATGCTGCGGATGATGTGTCCGCTGATCCTGGCCGTTGTTTGAATGGGAGTCAGTCGTTCCAGAAAATCCTTCGAAATCGCGGCGAAAACGTTAGGAATCATGCCGGTAGGAAAGTGCCCCCGAGGATAATTGGATGACGACAAACCTGTCAAGACAACGTTTCGTGGGAACGAAAGGAGACAGATCGTATGACGCAACGCCTCCAGCGTAATACGCCAACACAATGGCGCGCCTGCTTTGAGGCGCTAGCTCTTAGCGAGGAGCGATCAATCCAAATCGTACACTTCTACGAGTGCTACGCCTGTGGTATTGCTTACACCGCGGACGATCGCGGTGTAGTTACCTGGTGGCAATGTTGCGATGATCGCAGACTCCATTGGATCCGTTGGAGCATGGCCGCTGTTGATGATGTCCTGTACGTTGGGCCCATCCATCCAGTTATCGTTAACGGCAATCAAACCTCCGGTGCTGTTATGCAAATCCAATATGGGGTCAGCCAACGGATTGGGAACACCGTGTTGAGCGAGTTCAGGACCAATGGCACGCACGATCACCTTCTTCGGCCCGCTTCCTGTAATAATAAATCCGCCAATCATCACATCGGCGCCGCCCTGTACCAAACCCCTGGTGCTAATATTGCCTAGAACTGAACTATTCAGACCCCATTCGTCGACTTCCACTAGTGCAACCCCCGTGGTGTTGTTCACTCCCCGCACGATGGCAGTGTAATTCCCCGGCTCCAGGTCTGCGATGATTGTTGACTCCCTTGAGTCTGTAGGAGCAAACCCGATCTCTTGGATCAGATCTTCCTGTGGACAGCAGATAATCCCGCCTACTATCGTATGAATCCAGTCATCGTTAGAAGCAATCAAAGCTCCGGTCGCATCGTGCAGTCCCAACTTAGGGTTAGCGAGAGCGTTCGGAACACCATAGTGGGTGAGCTCAGGCCCAATCGCGCGAATAACCACCTCCTTAGACAAAGGGCCTTGGACGATAAATCCGCCAATCATCACGCTGTCGCCAGTCTCCACAAGGGCACGCGTAGAAATGTTCGCGAGTGTTGAAGGGCGCACTTGGACTGTCCCAGAACCCGCAAACTCAGGAATGACATGTGGTGCGCCACTTATTGGACCTCCATACAAGCCCGGTGACTGCGAAATGCCGTTCACCACTAAGGAGGCAATTACATCCGGCGAGCCAGTAAACTCGAGATTGATAATTGAGCCGCTTACCAGAATCAGACCAACGGTGTCCCCGATTGTGTAACTGCTTTGCAAAGTGAGTACACCACTGCCGATCTTAGCTAGCGAACCGCGGTGCCCATCGTTCCAGATCTGGCCAGAAAAAGTGGTGTCGATGTTGTTCGCACCCACAGTCAGGTCGTTTGGTCCTAAAAAAATATTTCCATCGCCCTCGATAGAACCGACTGTCACACCGGACTGGTGATGGCTAATGTCCACGAAACCATTTGGCTCCCTGGACGGATATCCAGCAAAAACTCTCACCCGTGCAACGCCACCGCGCGACGCACCATTAAAAACAATCCCGCCGGCACCCTCATCAAAGTAATCCCCTCCCCAAGCTTCAAGCGTTGCGGCTTCGGCGGTCGATGAATCATTGAAGATAATTGCGCCCCGGCCGCCTATTCTGGTCGCACCACCGGCAGTCGATGTGTTGTTGAAGATTATCTGACCTCCGTCACCAGCCAGGAAGCTTTGCAAAACGCTACTGTTGTTGCTGATTCCGATGCCACTAAAAATCAGTTCGGCCCGAACGCCGGGGGCACTCGGTGAGAGGTTTAACGTGAAAGAGTCGGAAGCTGAGGTGAACACGATCCTATTCACCTCTACCGACGTCGCGATGTTCACCTGTGTCTGCGAAGACTGAGCGAACGTTGCAATATCGGATGGCCCATTGGGCGGCCCGCCTGGCGTCCAATTGTTGGGATTCTCCCAGGCCGAGTCCTGCGGCGCCGCCAGCCAGCTTGCGCTGCTCGCGAAGCTGAATTGACCAGTTAACAAGCATCGCCCCCACGATGCTGTGAACGATGTTACCCGTGTTTCTCCCTTTTGTGTTCATACGTACCTGGTGATTCTAGTTAATTGGCAAGAGCGATGGAAATCTTGCGAATTACAAAACAAGTCGGAACATACCCGATACCTCTCTACTCATTGTCTTAGTCAGTTGGCAATTCTAGTGATGTTCAGAACCGTTTGCGCTGCGGGCTTGAGCACTTCAAGTTGTGCGCTCAGCTTTTGTAGACCTGCACCAAGTGCTTCAATTTGGTTTTGCTGCCGCGCGGCATTTGCCTGCAGTTCCTTCTTTAACTCAGTAATGATCGCTTGCTGTTCCTCTACTTCACGATGCTCCTTGAGAAACTCGTTAAGCAACATGGCGTTCACCGCTTCGTAGCGAACCGTATAAGGCTTCCCTTCCTCATCCGGCAGCACTAACGCCGGATTCACCTTTGCGACTTCTTCGGCAATCAAGCCAAATTGTTGTGTGCCTTTGCTGTCCGTTTTGTAGTGGAATGTGACCGGTCGGAGCGACATTATTGCTTCACTGGCTTTATCCATAGTGGCGATGTCCTTCTTGAATCGCTCGGAAGAGGCCACGGTCCCAAGCTGGCCATCAGCAGAGACTACGACCGGCGCCGTTGTGCCATTTTGTGTAGTCACACCATAGACGTTGCCAAGCCAAGTACTATTGCTCACATCATCACCTACGACGTTCGCGCCGATACAGATAACATTGTCCGCTGTGATAATATGCATTCCAGCGTTAGCGCCCAAAGCGAGATTGTTGCTGCCGCTGGCGTTGAGATAGAGTGCAAGGTGCCCGGTGGCCGTGTTTTCGCCGCCACTGCTGTTGCGATCGCACGCGGCATAACCGATAGCCGTATTGCCGTTGCCAGTCGTGTTGTGCTCGAGCGCGTTACTACCAATCCCCGTGTTTACCCCTGCGGTGGTGTTATAAGTCAACGCACCGGCACCAATGGCGGTGTTGTTTTCGCCGATCGTGCTGCGCCAAAGCGCTTGAGCACCGACCGCCGTGTTGAAGGAGCCGCTGGTGTTCCACACCAACGCCTTGTAACCATCGGCCGTGTTTCCCAAACCCTGCAAGTTGCTGAACAGGGAGAAAGCGCCAGTGGCTGTGTTTTGCCCACCGATAGTGTTGCTATAGAGGGCTTGAAAACCAGTCCCGGTATTGCTCCCGCCAGTCGTGTCCTGATAAAGCACCTGGGCCCCCAGAGCGGTGTTCGATACCCCGCTGCTGAGGTGGAACAGCGCGTTCGTGCCCTCTGCGGTGTTGTTACCAGGATAGCCTCCATCGGGTGCCGGACTGACTGCTTGCAATTGTGGCAAGAACCCAGCGCAGATCAGTGAAAATGTAATGAATATTGGTCGCCCTATTGTCTTCATGGACGCGGAGTGTGTAAAAAATCATCCCCGCGTGTCAATTGAATTCGCCGCAACAGCAAATCCCGATTCAAATCGGTGAATGTCACTCCAAATCGTACACCTCCACGAGGGCAACACCAGTGGTGTTGTTCACACCGCGCACGATCGCCGTGTAGTTGCCTGGTGGGAGCGTTGTGATAATTGCCGACTCTCGTGGGTCGCTTGGAGCATGCCCGCTGTTTATGATATCGCGAACCTGGTTGGTCGTAATAATCCCGCCGATGATCGTAGTCCGCCAGTTATTATTTGAGGCAATCAAAGCCCCTGTGCCATCGTGCAGCTCCAATGTCGGATCGGCTAATGCATCGGGAACTCCAAATGGAGTAAGCTCCGGGCCGATCGCGCGCAGAATCACCTGCTTTGGCTGTGTCCCTTCAACAATGAAACCGCCGATCATCACGTTGTCACCTGTCTGCACAAAGCTGCGCGTACTAATGTTGGCTAGAGTTGAATTAGTCTCAGGATCCAAGTCGTATACTTCCGCCAGAGCCACTCCTGTGCTGGCGTTTACTCCACGTACAATCGCGGTGTAGTTACCCGCTGGCAGCTCTGCGATGATCGCAGATTCGCTTCCGTCTGCGGGCGCATGCCCACTCGCCAGGATTTCGGCCCTTTGATTAGTGGTGATAATCCCGCCAATGATCGTTTGCTGCCAGTTATCATTGGAGGCAATCAACGCTCCCGTTATATCGTGTAGCTCCAACCTGGGATCGGACATTGCATCGGGAACACCATGCTGAGTGAGCTCAGGACCTATCGCTCGAATAATCACTCTCTTTGTCTGCGGTCCTTGAACAATGAATCCCCCGATCATCACATTGTCGCCTGTCTGCACAAAGGCCCGCGTGCTGATGTTACCTAGAATCGAAGGCGCTATTCCATTAAACTCAAAGGCGCCAACGTCCGGAACTCCCAAACGGCTATACCCCCGCTGGTCCTGGGCTGGCGCAGCAGGATCACCGTGATTGATAGCCGGACTGCCGGGTTGAAGAGCATGAGTTAAAGTTGGGCCCCCATCATCGGCTAAAAGCCCCAGGAGCGGATTGATAGGAGCGGCTGGCGTACCAATCTGATCTGTAGGCTGCGAGTTAATGACAGCGTCAGCATTGTTCCCAATGATGTTGTAGCCGGCCGACTGGAGTCCGCCCGCACCTATGACGTCTGGCCCCCTAGGAGCAGTGTTAAGAGCTATGATACTGCTGTCTGTTGTTGCAGGCTCAATCGAATTAATCCCACCGCCCGCTGCATCGTTTCCACCTGTTGCAGAATTATGTGCAATAGTGCTGCTTGTAATTTGAAGATCGCCACCATTCGAAATTCCGCCGCCATACCCCGAATCCAAATCCGCGGGCCCCACCGCTGAATTGCCGCTAATTGTGCAGTTCGTGATAATCATCGAACCCGAGTTGGCAACGCCACCGCCATATGCAAACCCTCGTTGGCCGAAGACGTCTAAGCTGGTAGCATAACTTGTATTACCGCTGATGGTAGAGTTAGTGAGAGTTAATGAGCCGCCCAAGCTGTGAACCCCACCGCCTTCGGACACTTCACTAAAAGCATAGCCTGATTGATCCGCGGTGTTGTTGCTGATCGTACAACGCGTGATGGTCATGGTGCCATGATCGTTCAGCACCCCTCCTCCAATACCCTCCACGTAGTTGTTACTAATCGCACAGCCCGTGATGGTCATGGTGCCATGATCGTTCAGCACGCCTCCTCCTTCAGAAAAACCGGCGAAAGTGCCTGAAAAATTATCTGAGATCGTACAGTCGGTTAGTGTCAGTACGCCAGCGCTCCGAATACCTCCCCCAGGGTCACTAGTGTAGCCATTTGAGATCGTCATTCCGGAGATGGAAACAGTTACCGTGCTCGAGGTGATGTTGAAAATTCGAGCGGCGTAGGCGCTTCGCTGTACGGTCAACCGGTTGGCTCCCGGGCCGGTGATGGTCAGGTTCTTATCAATCACCAACTCCTCGCCACTAGTTAAATTAATGGTAGTAACGCTCGGGGCGAAATTGATTGTATCGCCGGAGGAGGTATTAAGGATTGCCTGCCGCAACGACCCAGGGCCGCTGTCGTTTGTGTTGCAAACCGCATATCCGCCCGGGCATGGTGTCGGTGCCGGAGTAGGAGTAGGTATAGCGGATGGCACGCAGTACCTTCCGCCGGTATTCAAGCCGCCGCCGCCGCCCCACACGACCATTTGACTGCCAGTCCAAACCGCCGTGTGACCTCCTCGCCCGGATGGCGCATTTGTGATTCTGGTAGCTACCCAAAGATCGATATCGGGATAGTATCTCCCGCCGGTATTCAACCCGCTGCCGCCGCCCCACACGATCATGTTGCTTCCGGTCCAGACTGCCGTGTGACCCGATCGGGCATTGGGCGCGTTGCCAATGCTCGTGGCTGTCCACGAGTTCGTGCTGGGGTTGTATCGACCACCAGTATTCAAGGGTACAAGATTTCCGCGTTCTCCACCCCAAATGATCATTTCGCTGCCGGTCCAAACTGCGGTGGAAAACCATCGGCCTTCAGGCGCGTTGGCACTGCTGGTGGTTGTCCACGAGTTCGTGCTGGGATTGTATCGGCCGCCCGTGTTTACAGTTCCATTCGGGCCTGAGCCACCCCACACGATCATTTGTGTTCCACTCCAAACAGCGGTGTGAACATTTCGTGGAGTAGGCGCATTGGCGGTGCTTGTAGCCGTCCAACTGTTTGTGTTAGGGTTGTATCTGCCTCCGGTATTAAAATTGGGCCCGCCAGCAAAGCCACCCCAGACAATCATTTCGCTGCCGGTCCAGACTGCGGTGTGAAACGCTCGGCCTTCAGGCGCGTTGGTGGTGCTAGTCGGCGTCCAGCTGTTCGTAACGGGATTGTATTTTCCGCCAGTATTTAGGAATGGATTGATTAGAGAAAAACTTTCTCCGCCCCAGACAATCATTTCGCTGCCGGTCCAAACCGCCGTGTGATATACCCGGGCTTCCGGCGCGTTGGTAGTGCTGGTGGCTGTCCAGCTATCCGTGCTGGGCCTATACCGCCCACCGGTATTTAGCTCGAAGCCGCCGGCATTATATCCGCCCCAGACGATCATTTCGCTGCCAGTCCACACTGCGGTGTGAGAAACTCGGCCAGCGGGCGTGCCGGTGAGGTTGGTTGGAGTCCATGTATCCTCAACGCACCCGCCAGCGGGATCCGATATTATGGGGAGGGTATAATTCGCGCCAGCAGCGACAGCCTGACCAAATGTTCGGCTCTGCTGTTTCACCCGCGCGACCGCCGGCTGCGTGAGCAGACGCTCAGCCAGGATGGGCCTTGCGAGGCACTCCGCAATTACAAAGGGATCATTGCCGAGCGCTTCAAAGAGCTCCTGTAGCACTCCTGGCTGCCTGGTGTTTTGCGCCATGCGATCCATCTCAGCTTGTAACTGGTCAGTAGTAATGGGTCGTTGCCAGTCAGCGTCCAGTGCTTCTGAGTTGCGAAGATAGTTTTCAACCTTGTTTTCAACTTGCGCCCGAGAGATCACGGCATCGACTGACGGCTTGGGATCAGGACGTTCTTTTGGCCAGATCCGGTGACGCCAGTAAACCTCTTCGATGGCCCGTTGATACGACACACGCTCGGCGAAGGTAAGCGTTGTGGCTTGGCTTGGAACGCTCACGGTGTCATGTGACTGAACCAATGAGCGAGTATTGATATTAGCCGGCAGCAACGCAGCTAATAGCCGTGGCACTCAGCAGATAGATGGAGATAGCTAAGACCGGCAGAACAATTTTTTTCATGGAAGGAAGGGCCGAGGAGGTTTCGCAAACATGGAAGCCACCAAAAAAACGGCCCCGAGGGTAACCGTTTGACGACGAATCTGTCAAGACAACGTTTTCGTGCCAACGAAAGGAGACAGACCGTATGACGCAACGCCTTGAGCGTGATGCGGAAACAAGGCCGCCACGTCCGACTCAATTTGATTTAAAACGTACTATTAATCCAAGGCGTACACTTCAACGAGAGCAACGCCCGTGGTATCGTTCACACCACGCACGATCGCCGTGTAGTTGCCTGGTGCAAGCGTTGCGATAATCGCCGACTCTCGTGGATCGCTTGGAGCATGCCCGCTGTTCCGGATATCAACCACTTGGCTGGTGGTTATGATCCCGCCGATTATCGTTTGCACCCAATTATTGTTGCTAGCGATTAGTGCCCCGCTCTGGTCGTGCAGTTCCAATGTCGGATTAGCCAGCGCATCGGGAACTCCATGCTGCGTAAGCTCCGGGCCAAT
>QHOR01000273.1:0-1477 GCA_003219395.1 Verrucomicrobiota bacterium
AGGGCGCTCGGGACGCTTCTGATTGTGTTTGGGATCTGCGCGTTATTTGCCGGAGTTCTCCTTTACTGGCGATGGGCGACGTGGCGGGATGCAAGACAAAGCTTTGATCAGGCGGCAGCAGAAAGGAGCCGTCTCGAGCAGCTCGATCCGTTTCCCAATGACGCCAATTATCGGAGACTGCAGGGCTATCTCGATCGATACAGCACCGCGCTTGATAAATTCAAAGACGAATTAACAAAGGGCGTCGTTCCGGCGCCGCCGCTCGCGCCTAACGAATTTCAATCCCGTCTGCGTCAGGCGACAGTTGCCGCGGTTAGCAGAGCACAGACTAACAATGTAAAACTTCCAGATAAATTTGAGCTTGGATTTGATCAGTTCGCGACGGGATTGCCAGATACGGCTGTCGCGCCGCTCCTTGGGCAGGAACTTTCTCAGGTTCAGATGCTCATAAACATCCTATTGGACGCCAAGGTGGACAGCGTAACCTCGTTGCATCGCGCGCCGCTGCCCGAAGAACGAAAGTCTTCATCGAGTCCGACACCATCTCCAGGCGCCAGACGGACAGCCGCACCAACAAGCACGCCGCCGCCAATATCGCTACAGCGAAACATTGTCGACCTGACCTTTAAAGCCACGCCTGCTGCCGCCCGGAAAGTCGTAAACGAGATCGTAAATTCCAGCGGACAATTCTTCATTATTCGCACTCTGTATGTGCATAATGAAAAGGACAAAGGCCCTCCGCGCCAAAGAACCGAGCCAACTCCGCCTCAACCTCCGCAGACCAGTTCGCCCCAGCCCAGCGCGGCTGCTCCACTAAATTTCATAGTGGGCAACGAACACATCGAAGTCTCAGCCACGATCGAAATGCTGCGATTCACGTTTTAGCTGTCTGCGCCTTGCTCTTACTCGTGCTCATGCTCTTGCTCGAACCGTGGCTCAGTGACGAACCACGAATTCCGAACGCAATGACAAAAGGACAAATGCCCAATGCAAAGGCCGCGGTCATCCAAACCCCCACCGGCGACAAATTTCTGTCTGGTATTTGCCAAGACGGGTGGTTAAATGCGCGCCGTGACGATTAAGCATGGTGAACACCGACTGGGTTAAGTCGCATTACGATTGGGTCGCCCTTATTGCCGCGGGGATCTTGCTTTTCCTGTCTGCCATCTGCATTTGGTGGAACGCCATTCAGTTTGGAAACCGTCTGGTGACGCAGACGGGATCGCCGCCCAAGAACGCATCACCGCCGCCTGTAGCGACGGAGCTCGATCGCGCCGCAGAGCGCCTTCAGCATCCTTCGCAATGGAAAGCCAGTACTCGCTCCGGAGTGTTTGTTCCGGAAAAACACTTTATCGGCGCCAATGGATTTCCTGCGACACTGCAGAACACCCAGGTCCATCCGCCTGTGCCCAATGATTGGATAGAAAAATTTGGTTTACCGATCCAGGACGCCGACGTGCTCGAGCAGGATCCCGAC
>QHOR01000273.1:1498-2148 GCA_003219395.1 Verrucomicrobiota bacterium
GGAGCAAGATCCCGACACCGACGGATTCACAACTTTGGACGAATGGCAGGGAGGCACTGATCCAACCAACAAGGATTCGCATCCGGATTATCTCACAAAACTGCATTTGGTGTCTGCCAAGGAGGAGCCGTTCCCGTTTATTTTTTCATCTTGGGTCGGCCGAACTTTTGCGCTTAACACGATTGATCAAAGCGAACCCACGCAATTTTTAAAAGTAGGTGACGTTATCGGCGGCACTGACTTTAAGATCGTTAAGTTCACTCAGAAACATCAGCCCGATCAGTACGGAACTAAGGTTGATGTTTCGGAGTTACTCCTCGAACACAAAACCACCCATGTACAGGTCACATTGGTGAAGGAAAAGGTCGCTACCTCGCCGCAATCCGTGGCGACTCTCGTTTATACCTGGGGCGGGCGCCGGGAATTCGAAGTGAGAAAAGACCAAGAATTTTCCTTGAAACCCGTAGAAGAGATCAATTACAAGCTGATAGATGTGCAGCCTAACAAGGCCGTGATCGTGAACACGCAAAAACCAAATGCTCGGATCGAGATCGGTTTCGTGAACCCTTGAGATCGAAACTCGTGATTGTGCAGCCGGACAAGATCGTGATCGTGGCGAGAGTGCGTCGATCGAGATTTACGCAACGGGT
>QHOR01000273.1:2169-5636 GCA_003219395.1 Verrucomicrobiota bacterium
ACGGCGCCACAGTGAAAAAACGAGTTCCTTTTTCAATCAAGGCGTACCTTCCCTGGAGCGCGTTCATTCTACTTTCACTAGCGACTTTCAATCACGACATCTTCTGTCAGACCCCGAGCCCGACTTCGACGGCGTCCGCCACGCCAAGTCCGAGTGCGTCGGAATGCCCGAGACCGACACCGGGATCGTGTACATCGTATGAGGCGGAGTCGAGCAATAACACGCTGACAGGAAGCGCCTTTATTCTAAGCTGCCCGACGTGCTCCGGTGGACAAAAGGTAGGCTACGTGGGCAACAACTCTGGTACTCTCCAGTTCAACGGGGTTGGCGCTATCGCACCGGGCCGTTACAGCGTGACGATCTCCTACACGAACGGAGACCCGGTGCGCTACGCGCTTCTGAGCGTGAACGGCAGTCCAGGAATCCCTTTAAGCTTTCCGTCTACGGGCTCGTTTCAGACTGTCGGATCAATACAGACGACCATCACTTTGAACACCGGCTGTAACACGCTTGAGTTCTACAATCCGATCGTTGGTAGCTGGACCCCCGATTTTGACAGGATTGAATTCAACTGCCCGACTTCGTATTTGGGCAATATCAGCACTCGCAGCTTTGTTCAGACCGGCGATCACGTGATGATTGGTGGATTCATCGTGCAAGGGAATCAGCGAAAGAGCGTAATTCTGCGCGCGATTGGGCCTGAGCTTACTCAATTCGGAGTTCCAAATGCAATGGCCGATCCAACATTGGAACTGCACGATGGCACCGGCGCGTTGATTGCGTCTAATGATAATTGGGTCACCAGCAATCAGGTCCAGGAGATTATCAACAGCGGTCACGCTCCGGAAGACCCAAGCGAATCGGCGATCATCGCAAACCTGCCGCCAGGTAATTACACCGCGATTGTGCGTGGGGCCAGGCCAACTCCAACGCCAACACCGACTGCAAGCCCTACATCAACTCCCATCGCGACCGCTACACCGACACCGACCGCGGCCGCTACACCAACACCGACTGCGACTCCGGTAAACGACACGACGGGAGTTGCTCTTGTGGAAGTATATGATCTCAGCCCCAACCTTCACTCGACTCTAGCCAATCTTAGTACCCGTAGTCTTGTTGAGACCGGCGACGAGGTGATGATTGGCGGCTTCATCGTACAAGGGACGCGGCCAAAGAACGTGATCATACGTGCGATTGGCCCTGAGCTCAGCCAGTATGGCATTCCCGATCCATTGAACGACCCGATACTGGAACTGCACAACGGCACAGGGGCTCTGATTGCCTCTAACAACAATTGGCAGCATACGATAATCAGCGGGATCATCACCGAGGATCAAGTCCAGGACATTGAGAACAGCGGCCACGCTCCGCAGGACGCGAGAGAATCTGCGATGGTCGCGAACCTCCCACCGGGTAACTACACCGCCATCGTACGTGGGGTAAACAACACAACCGGAGTTGCGCTCGTGGAAGTGTACGACCTGCAATAGATCATGGGGAAAACGATGGATTTCGCTTGCACTCAATCGAGCACATCCACTACAAGCTCCTAAATGTGCAGCCGAAACAAAGCCGTAATCGTGAATACGCAACAAGCAAACGTGCGGATCAAAATCGGTTTTGTACCGCCTTAACTTCGATGAAAATCGCTCTCAATAACTGCTCCTATGAACATAACCCCGCAATGTGTCCGGTGTAGAGGCGGCCGTTTGGCCCCCACGCCGTTAAGTAATCAACGGAAGGTAAGGAAGCTAGAGGAGAATTCTTGGAGGGCGGAGATCTGCGACGCTGTCCAGGTTCACAACCCTGGCGTTACAAACTCGCAGGAGCTCGCACTTCCATTCGTTAGACCCTGCATTTCCTTTGTTATCTTCTGTTTCACTCTCGCTGGCCTTTCGCTTGTTTGCGCGCCGAGCTTTGCGCAAACGCCCGACAACGTTGCCGAGCGCGAAGTGCATCGGCGCCAGGCTGGCATATCACAAGGCGAAGCTGCGCTGGCGCGAGGACAGGCTGCGATGAGAGCAAAAGATTATGGCGCCGCACACGAAGAATTCAGAACTGCGGTCACGTTTTTGCCGGACGCAGTCGTGTCGGGAAAAGCGCACGACGAAGCCGTCGAAGGATTTTGCAAAAGTGGGGTTATTTTGGCCGAAGCGCGAATTGCCGAAGGACGATACGCCGACGCCGAGGCGATACTGAGCGATGTTTTAAGTGACCGCTACGATCCCAAGTGCCGTGCGGCGCAGGAACTCTATGCTCATCTGCGGCAGCCTGGTTATTTCAATAAAACGATGAGCCCGCCTTTCATCGAAAAGGTCGAGCAAGTGAAACAACTACTCACCGAGGCCGACGGCTTTTACCAGTCCGGCCGGTACGACTTGGCAATGAAACGGTACGATCAGGTCCTCGCGCTCGACGCGTACAACACCGCCGCGCGTAAGGGTCAGGAAAAAATCAACAACACCAAGTACAAGTACGGCGAACAAGCTTATGACGAAACACGGTCGCGTCAGTTGTGGCAGGTGGAAAAAGGCTGGGAACAACCCGTCCGCCGCTATGGTGCGGCGGGCGAACCGACCAGGCTTGGCATTCACAAAAACCTGACCGACACAGCCAGAGTAAACAACAAGCTAAATACGATAATTATTCCGCGTGTTGAATTCCGCGATGCTACTCTTCGTGAGGCCGTCAATTTTCTCCGGGAACAAGCAGTGGAGAACGATCCTGCCACGGAAGGAGAAAGAGGCATCAATATTGTATTGCCTCCTTCGGTCCTGATTCAACGCCCGCCGCCGTCCACCGCCGTCTCGCCAGGACCTGCGGGCGCTGCTGCTGCGCCTGCCACAGCTCCGACTGGCACGCCTCCCGTTCCCGCCGGTCAGGCTGTGCCACCTGCGGCACCTCCAGCGGAGAGGGGGAGCATAACGATTGAGCTAAATCACATTCCGCTCGGCGAAGCGCTGCGCTATATTGCAAACCAAGCAGGGCTGAAGGAGAGCGGTGACCTTCTCGTGAAGAGGTATCACGTCCCGCCGGAATTCTTCGGTGGTCCGCTTGACGTGGGTTACTACATCGAAGGCGGCTTAGGAGCAGGCCAGGCGGGCGCCGGGTCGGCACAGCCTGCACCCGTCGCCGAGAACATTATACAAAAGGAAGCGGTGAGTTACCAGACCGCCTCCGGAGTGGGCACCGGTGCGGGAGCTACTAGCCAGTCAAACCTCGTGCAGGGGACCAGCACTACGCGGCAGCACTTATTGAACGACCGTCAACTCGTTGGTCGAGCCGACGCCAAGACGATGTTACAGAGCATGGGAGTTCAGTTCCCCGCTATTACTTTGCCTGATGGCCGCGGCGACGCCGCCAGCGCGACATTCTGGCCGCATAGCGGTGTGCTGATCGTTCGCAACACACAGGATAACTTGGACATGGTCGATGCCCTAGTTGATCAAGCCAATGCTTCACAG
>QHOR01000274.1 GCA_003219395.1 Verrucomicrobiota bacterium
TATGAATATCGAACGCCCCCGCAAGCAACACGATCTCGCCTCCGCCATCGCCGAGGGCGACATCCGCGTGCTCTTGATGGTGCTGGTGCACATGACCGGCGACATGCGCTGGCTGGAGCCACCCTACAAGCCAAAGCGCGACGTGCGGCTGATCCCCGATCCCGATGCCGGCGTGCCAAAGCAGATCCAGGACGAGATCCGCGCTGCCGTGCTGAAGCTATTCGAAAAAGGCGAGCCGAAGCCCGTGATCACCGACCCCGGCAACGAGCTGATGTTGACGATGATGCGCGCCACACTCGGCGAGAACGTCACACCGGAGTATGCCCCGTTGATGCGTGAAGAGATGGGCTTCATCCCGCGCGAAATGCGCTGGGGCAAGCGTCCTTCTAACGAAAAGCTCGCCGAACAGCATGTGCTGATTGTCGGCGCCGGCGTCTGCGCCATCGCGCTTGGCGTCGCGCTCGGCCGGCTCGGCATCCCCTACACCATCGTCGAGAAGAATGCCGAGATCGGCGGCACCTGGTACGTCAACCGCTATCCGGGCTGCGGCGTCGATACGCCGAACCATTCCTATTCCTTCTCGTTCGGCGCGCGAAACCCGTGGACGCGTTATTTTGCGCAACGGCAGGAACTGCACGACTATTTGCTGAAGGTCGTCGGCGAACACGATATCCGCAGGAATGTCCGCCTCGACACCGAGTTGATGTCTTCGCACTGGGATGAAAGCAAGCGGCGCTGGATTTCGAGGCTCAGAACCAAGGGCGGCGAAGAGACGTTCGAATCGACCGTGCTGGTCAGCGCGATCGGCCAGCTCAACGATCCCGCTCCTGCCCGCTTCAAAGGCGACGAAAGTTTTGCGGGCCTGAAAATTCACTCGGCGATGTGGAAGGACGACATCAACATCGACGGCAAGCATGTTGCCGTGATCGGTACCGGCGCAACCGCCATGCAACTGGTGCCTGGTATTGCCGAGCGCGTCGCTTCCATCACCGTCTATCAGCGCACCGCGCAATGGGCACGGCCTGTCCAGGGATATTCCGATCCGATCACCCCGGGCGCGCAATGGCTGCTCGCGCATCTGCCGTTTTACGTGCAGTGGTATCGCTTCAACATGTTCTGGCGCTATGGCGACGGATTGTTGCCGTTCCTGCGCAAGGATCCCGCCTGGCCGCATCCCGAACGCGCTGTCAACAAGGGCAACGACCGGCATCGCGAGGAACTGACGGACTTCATTCACTCCGAGCTGAAGGACCGTCCCGACCTCATTGAAAAATGCGTGCCGGCCTATCCGCCCTATGGCAAGCGCATCCTGCTCGACAATAACTGGTTCCGTACATTGACCAGGCCGAATGTCGAGCTGGTCACCGACCCGATCGACCGCTTTTCCGCCGGGGGCATCGTCACCGCCCGGCTTCAAGGTCACGGAGATGGCGGCGCGGCTCAACATCACCGGGCGCGACGGCAAGGATCTCAGGCAAGCCTGGACCAACGACAATCCGACCGCCTATCTCGGCCTCACCGTGCCCGACTTTCCGAACATGTTCGTGATGCTCGGCCCAAACTCCGGCCCGGCGCATGGCGGCAGCGTGATCTTCCAGTCGGAATGCCAGAGCCGTTACATCACCTCCTGCCTGGTCGAAATGCTGGAACGCGATCTCGCCGCGATCGACGTCAGGCCGGATGCGCATGACAATTATGTGCGCAAAGTCGACGCCGAGCACGAGCAGATGATCTGGACCCATCCGGGCATGACGACCTATTACCGCAACAGCCAAGGCCGGGTGTTCTCGGCCATGCCGTGGCGGTTCGTCGACTACTGGCAGATGACGCATGATGCCGATATGAACGATTACAGGCTGACCCAATCGAGCTAGGGCGTGTACAATAAATGTGCGGTGTCCGCTTTTAGGGGTAAAGCTGATATCCGCTGGTCACTGCGGAAGGTCGCCTCTTGACCCAAAGCGGACCTTCCGAGACATACTTTGACCTGCTATCGTAGTTTGCAGAGCAGGGAGTCCTCCGATACCGCGCCGCAAAGCAAGGTGCAGCCCGCCGCCCAACAGACGGTGACACTCGATGCGCGGCCGTGCCTTCCTGATCCTCGTTGTGTTTGTCGGATTGCTGCTGCCTACGCCGGTGCCAGCCGGCCCAGCAGAGCGATCGGTCTTGGTGCTTGATCAATCTTCAGCGGGCTTGCCGTTCAATACGGCGGTGGCCAGCGCCATCAGATCGACCATGAACGCAGGCAGCAAGTCGCCGATTTCATTCTTTTCCGAGCATCTCGACGCAAATCGGTTTTTCGGCCCCGAGTACGAAAATGACTTCGTCCAATTCCTCAAGGCGAAATACCGTGAAAGACACATCGATGCTGTAATCGTGTTCGGAGTATCGGCGCTTGACTTCATCACGCGTCACCGCGAACAGCTTTGGCCGTCGGTGCCCGTTGTTTTCGCGGCCATCGATGAAGCCACCATGTTACGCAGGACGCTTTCGAACAACGTGACCGGCGCAACCATGCAATTGGCATTGCAGGACATGGTAAAGGTTGCCCGGATCGTCATGCCCAATCTTAAAGCGGTCGCCATCGTGGGCGATCCTCTGGAACGTCAAACATTTTTTCGCCATTTCATTGATGAACTGCCCGCTGTTGAGGCACAGGTTGAAATTGTCAATCTGATGGACCTTCCGCTAGCCGATCTCGCCAAACGACTTGCAGTGCTTCCGGACAATACAGCGGTCCTCTACACTGGAATTTATTTCACCAGCGATGGCGTCTCCTACATTCCTGCCGAATTGACTAGCCAGATTGCTCAGTGGGCTAATCGGCCGGTCGTCGTCACCGCCTCTTCCTACCTCAACAAGGGGGCCATTGGCGGCTACATCGTTCAGTCACATCCGATTGGACAGCAAGCAGGGCACATGGCGTTGCGTATCCTTGCTGGCGAAAGCGCATCGGATATCCCGGTTGCCAAAGTCCCTTCGCAACTCACCTTCGACTGGCCCGCGTTGCAACGATGGAAGATCAACGAAAGTCATCTGCCTCCCAGCGCGCAAATCGTATTTCGAGAACCAACTGTATGGGAGCGGTATTCTTGGCAGATTGGTCTGGTTTCGGTCGTGATCCTCTTGCAAGGCGCGCTTATCCTGGGCCTTTTGCGTGAGTATCGCCGGCGTCGCTTTGCCGAAGTGCAATCCCGACAGAGCATGGCGGAACTGGCCCGTGTCATGCGCTTCTCGACTGCTGGCGAATTGACGGCTTTGATGGCCCACGAACTCAACCAGCCACTCGGCGCTATTCTGACAAACGCGGAAACCGCAAAGGTAATTCTGAAATCTCCGGTCCCTGACATTGCAGAACTGAGCGAGATTGTTGAGGATATCTGGCGGGATGACCACCGCGCAGGCGAAGTCATCCGGAGGATGAAAAGCTTTCTGAAAAAGGCGCCATTCGAGCTGAAGAATTTCGATCTAAATGACGTTGCTCGCGAAACTCTTGTAGTTGCTTCTTCGCTTGCCGTTGGGCGAAAAGTCGAACTGACACATTTGATCACACAAAATGAGCTTCCGATCCTTGGCGACCGTATTCAAATCCAACAGGTCATTTTGAACCTTGTAGTGAACGGGATCGATGCAATGAGGGATGCGCCTATGGAAAGCCGCACCATCAGCGTCCGGACCTCGCTCACCGAGAAATTTGCAGAGCTGTCTGTGTCGGATCGCGGCCCGGGTATCCCTGAAAGCAAATTGAAGGAGGTCTTCGAGCCGTTCTTCACCAGCAAGGCGGAAGGCATGGGCATGGGACTGTCCATCGCGCGCACCATTGTCGAAGCGCATCACGGGCAGATTTGGGCGAAAAATCGGGACCATGGCGGCGCATCGTTTCGGGTCAGGCTTCCCCTCACCTAGTAGTTCCACTGCCCGCCATTCCGGTCGCGATTCGGGTGTTTGACGAAGCTCCGTTTGACCTGAAGCTGGACATTAAGCGCGCCGGCGTTGACTTGGATCAACAGCGGGCAAGCGTTACTCATAAGAGGTAGAAAGCTGTCAGGCCTTTCGGGTCTCAGCCGCGATGGGCCGCATCGGATCAGGATATCATGAAGAGATGGCCCGGCCGGTTCATAGCTGTCGTGCTGCTTACAATGTTCGCAGCATTCAGTCGATCCGGCGATGCCGGCCGGGACCTGGCGGCCGAACAGTCTTTCATGTCCCGCGCGGAGGTTAGCCAACAGGGCGCGGTGACCGTTCGCGCTGCGGTGCTGACCGACGACGAAAGCGAACGGCATTTCGGCGCATCACTGGCTGACCATGGCATCCAAGTCGTTTGGCTGGGCGTGGATAACGCCAGCGACCTGCGCCTTCGCTTCCTCCCGATTATCACGGACA
>QHOR01000297.1 GCA_003219395.1 Verrucomicrobiota bacterium
ATATTAAACCTGATGCGCTCGCGAAGTACGAGCAATATTTGGGGAACGAGCGACGCATTGAAAAGGGACTCGAACCACGAATTGAAATCACCGGTCACCTGCATAGCCAGAATGCGAAGGAATACGAAGTCGCTCTCGATCCCGTGAACGCCGATCCAGACAATCCTTCAATGGATCGGCCGCACTTTTTCCCGTTGCCCGTCACGGATAAAATCGCAACGATTGAGAAGGCAGACGTCCAGCGCGCGACAATGTTTTTGCCCACGCACAGCGCTTATTTTGCCAGTTATTTTACCATTACAGGTCTCCATGGACTGCATGTGTTGGGCGGCGTGCTCGTGTTCATTTACATGTGGCTGCCGGTGAGCAAAAAACTTTACCAGCGCAATCCTGAGCATCTGGCTAATCGCGTCGAGGTAAGCGGCCTGTTCTGGCATTTTGTCGATCTGGTCTGGATTTTTGTGTTCCCACTGTTTTACCTGCTTTAAGGCATGAACAATCCGCCCGATATCTCGCAAGATCCCAAGGAGTACGAGGAGTACGCGCGCGGCATACAAAAGCACGTGAGAGGTTATTTGATGGTTGGCGCCTTGCTACTCACCTTTACTGGCATCACCGTCGCTCTTTCTTATGTCGATTTTGGCGCCCGCAAGGCGAACGTGGCTGTGGCCATGCTCGTAGCGACGCTGAAGGCGGGTCTAGTCGCGGCAATTTTCATGCATCTTGCCGCGGAAAAACGGCTCATTTACCGTATCCTGATTTTTACCGGCTTTTTTGTGCTCGGTCTCTTCTGGCTTACATTATTGGCGTGGTACGACTATCCGATCTTTCGCTAAATGTCGCTTAAAGGTTTCCATATTGTTTTCATTATTTTCTCGACGCTTCTCGCGCTGGGAGTGGGACTGTGGTGCGTCTGGGTCGATCTGGTAGAAGGCGCGCCGATTTATCTCGCAGGTGCGGTCGCATCGTTTGTGAGCGCCGTAACATTGGTAGTTTATGGCGTGTGGTTCTATCGCAAAATGAAACGCCTGCGGATCATCACATGAAAACCAGGTTTCTGTCGGCTCTGCTTTTATTGATGTTTTCACCAGTTGGCCAGGCACTGGCGTGTTCGTTTTGCTATGGCGCGAAGGATGGAAAATCGACCGAACACATGGCAGTTGCGATCTGGTTTCTGTTTGGCGCTGTGATGTCGGTCCTGGGCGGTATCGGAGCATTCAGTTTTCATCTTTGGCGGCATGGACGCATGCCTGCCGAGCCGCATCAGGAGATCACCGAAGAAGACTTGAGCAGATATGAGTAGTCTGGCGCTGATCAACGAGTTTCTGGGACAGCCGCCCAACGCTTCCTCGCACGGATATCAAATTGATCACATCCTCGAGTTTTGCCACTGGTTCATGGGCGCCCTGTTTGTCGGGTGGTCGGCGTTTTTTATTCTTACATTGATTCGGTTCCGGAAACGCCGGCATCCCAATGCGAATCATCTGGGGGTGAGAAGCGGCATTTCCACGCATCTGGAGTTTTCAGTCGTTTTGATCGAGGCAGTCCTCCTCCTCGGCTTCGCGATTCCACTTTGGGCGAAACGGGTCAATCAGTTTCCGCCAGGCAAAGAAGCGCTGCTCGTTCACGTGGTCGCGCAGCAATTCAGTTTCAATTATCACTTGCCAGGACGGGATGGAAAATTTGGTCGGCGCGATATCAGCTTTGAGAGCACCTCAAACCCGCTCGGCTTGGATCCGAACGATCCCGCGGGCAAGGACGACATTGTAACGAGTGGCGAACTTCACGTGCCTGTTAATCGGCCGGTCATCGCCGAGCTTTCTTCAAAGGATGTAATCCACGATTATTTTTTGCCAAGCATGCGCATCGCTGGCGACGCCATCCCTGGTTCGCTGATTCCCATCTGGTTCACTCCCGTCAAGACGGGCACCTATGAGGTGGTCTGCGCCCAATTATGCGGACTTGGTCATTACGGGATGAAGGGTACCCTCGTGGTAGATTCCCCGCAGGATTACGAGAGTTGGCTAAAAGAACGCGCGGAACTTGCTGGAACACAAACACCGCCACCGCCAACGCAGCGTCCTCCCGGGGAACCGCCCGTCGGGGCCACGCCTGGTACAATCACGCCGCCCGGCGCGCCCAAGCCTCCGAATCCTGGCGAGCAGCCGCACCCTCCCAGTGGTGAAACACAGCAACCGCAAAATAAACAAATCCCCGCGGCGGCGTCGCCAACGCCTGGCGGCTAGTCGCCCTATAGCGGTGCTCTAGCGCGCCGAATTAACAATGCCGTCGACATCACGAAGCTCGGCGGTCGCAGACCGCCAGTATGGTAAGTGGCTGAACCATTTCGCGTGGTTCACCTGCGTAGCCGCACTTTTCTTGATTTGCAGTGGCGGAATGGTCACGAGCAAAAACGTGGGTCTCGCTGTGCCGGATTGGCCGACTACGTTCGGCTATAACATGTTTTTGTTTCCCGTTTCGAAATGGGTCGGCGGAATTTTGTTCGAGCATACCCATCGCCTGATTGCTTCAGCAGTTGGATTCCTGACGATCGTTCTGTCGATCTGGCTCTGGCACAGCGAAAATCGTCGATGGGTGCGCAATCTCGGCCTGATTGCGCTCGCAGGTGTAATCTTACAGGGAGTTCTTGGCGGCCTTCGTGTTACCATGCTCAAAGACGAAATCGGCATCTTTCACGCATGCGTCGCGCAAGCCTTTCTCGCGCTGCTGGTGGTCATTGCGCTGGTAACCACCAGCTTTTGGCGGTCACTCGAGGAAACTGATATCAATCCAAAAAGATTCGCCCCGATTCGACGGCTGGCTATCGCAATCNNCAGCTTGCGTTGGGCGCGACAATGCGTCATCAGCATCGCGATCTGTCGATTCTCGATTTTCCCACCGCAAACGGCGCCTGGACTCCAGATACCAGCGCGACAGCACTGGCGAAGGTCAATGCCTGGCGCGATGCGCGCGGTTTGTCGGACGTGGACGGTTTCCAGATCTGGCTGCAAATGACACATCGTTTTGTCGCGCTGCTGATTGGAATCAGCGTGATCGCATTTTCTTCGCGTGTGTGGAGAAACGCGCGTCAGGTTAGTGCACTCAAACGATTGTCGATCTGGTGGGTCGCATTTCTTCTCGTTCAACTGACGCTGGGTGCCTGGACAATTTGGAGCAACAAAGCCGCCGATATCGCGACGGCGCATGTCGCGGTGGGTGCGATCATGCTATCCTTTGGAGTGAGTATCTCGGCCATCTGCTGGCGGATTTCGGCGGTGTTGCGACACCGCGCGCTCTGTGAGCGCGCCCTACCAGTTCCCGCATGAAAACCATCGCGGTAGAAGTCGCAACTGCCAAACATGCATTCGCGCGAAAGACGGTCGTTGCTGATCTCTTCGAGCTAGTCAAGGCACGGTTGACGTCACTTGTTTTACTTACGACGGCAGTCGGTTTTTATGTCGGGTCGCGAACGCCGGTCGATTTTGGCGCACTATTTCGCGTCGTATTTGGAACAGCGGCGGCAGCTGCCGGTGCCGCCGCGCTCAATCAATGGTGGGAACGCAAAGCGGACGCGCTGATGCACCGGACGAGGATGCGCCCAGTGCCTGCGGGCCGAATGCGACCAGCGGAAGCGCTCGCGCTGGGGCTTTTGCTTTCGATGTTTGGAGTTGGCTATCTTGCGCTCGCTTGCAACGCACTGAGCGCGATTCTCGCTGGAATCACGATCACCATTTACATTTTCGCTTATACGCCGCTCAAGCGCGCCAGCACGGCGAACACGATTGTCGGCGCCATTCCGGGCGCTATCCCGCCAATGATTGGCTGGGCAGCGGCTCGGGGCGTCATCGATTCCGGCGCTTGGAGCCTTTTCGTGATTCTTTTGCTTTGGCAATTGCCGCATTTCTTCGCCATTGCCTGGATGTACCGCGAAGATTATTCGCGAGCGGGTTTTCGCATGATTTCGAGCGATGACCTCAGCGGCGAACGCAGCGCCAGTCAAAGTGTATTTTTCTGTATTCTGCTGCTGGTGACGGCCGGTCTGCCCGCATTTGTCGGCATCGTCACGTACGCGTACCTCGCAATCGAATTAGTGCTCGGTGGATTGTTTATTGCTGTGGCCATGCGGTTTTTGAAAGTCCGCACCAAAGAAGGTGCGCGATTATTGTTCATTACATCAATTGTTTACCTGCCGCTGTTGTTGGGCGCGCTCGTGCTAACGAAATCATGAATACAACGTCTGCCACAATGAATCAGGCGCCGGTACGCAGCGGAATTGCCTGGAAGGTAATTCTGATTCTGATTCCGATTGTAACTTTGCTATTGTTACTTTGGCTGCGTCACATCGAAGTGGCAGCTCTTCGGCAACGGACTGTTTCCTCCTATGGAACAGTCCCGGCTTTCCAGCTGGTGAACCAGAATGGGCAACCTTTAGGCTCTGCGCAGTTGGCTGGCAAGATTTGGATCGCCGATTTCATTTACACCACGTGCCCGGGACCTTGTCCCATGATCAGTAGCCGGATGAGCGAACTGCAGAAACCATTGGAGAAATCTGATGTGCATTTGGTTTCGTTCAGTGTAGATCCGGAGAAAGATACGCCGCAAGTTCTGCGCGGTTACGCTGAAAAATTGCAGGCGAACCCGGCGCGTTGGGATTTCCTCACAGGACCAAAGAGCGCCATCTACAGACTCTCACATGGTGGGTTCAAACTAGCGGTTTCCGATGGCAGCGATGAACAGGGGATTCCCGTGCACAGTACGCGAATGGTGCTAGTAGATCGGCACGGTCAAATTCGCGGTTATTATGATGCCGCTGAAGCGGATGCCGTAACGAAGTTGTTGGCAGACACAAATCATCTGCTGCGCGAGCAGCCAAAATAGGAGGTCAGACTGCAAGGCTGACGCGGCGCGCAGCCTGCCAGGCTGCAGAGGGAGACCTGTTCGCCCGGCTGGCAGCCAGGCGGCCGAGTCAGCCAAGCTGGCTGACACCTTCCTAGCCCACCGGATCTGGTGCTGCACCCGGGCCTTCCTCACACACGATTCGCAAATAATCTCGATATTCGCCTTTGGGGAGTCGATCGATGGTAGCGGCGAGTTGAGACTCCGTGATGAAACCGGCACGAAGGGCCACTTCTTCGAGGCACGCGATTTTCAATCCCTGCCGGTGTTCGATCGCGGCGATGTAGTTACTTGCTTCGAGCAATGTGGTCGTAGTGCCGGTATCGAGCCAAGCCACGCCCCTGCTCAGCAATTTCACATGGAGCTGGTTTTGCTTGAGATACGCCAAGTTTAGATCCGTGATCTCCAATTCGCCCCGTGCAGATGGACGGAGTGTCCGACAGAGCTCTAGGACGCGCTCGTCGTACACATAAAGTCCCGGTACTGCAAAGTGGCTCTTCGGTCGCGTTTGCTTTTCCTCCAAGCTGATTGCCTTCCCGTCGGCATCGAATTCAACCACACCGTACCGTTCCGGATCACGGACTTGATACCCGAAAATGCAGGCACCACGCTCGATAGCCAGCGCTTCCCGATAAAAGTCGAGTTTTCCGTAGAAAATGTTGTCGCCCAGAATCAGTGATGCGCCCTGGCCCTCGATGAATTTCGCCGCGATCAGGAAAGCTTGTGCGATTCCCTCAGGTTTCGGTTGCTCGGCGTATTCGATGCGAATTCCAAGATGCGCGCCATCGTTTAAGTAGTCGCGCAACATCGGCAAATCTTTGGGGGTGGAAATGATCAGCACCTCGCGCAACCCGCCGAGCATGAGTGTAGCGAGCGGATAGCAGATCATCGGTTTGTCGTAGATCGG
>QHOR01000298.1:0-3002 GCA_003219395.1 Verrucomicrobiota bacterium
CAACAGAGCGAACGCGGAGCACGTCAACCTCAGCTCAGACCATTCGTAGAGAAAGCGCGAGTTCAAAACCATCGTCCCAGCGGAACGCTCCTTCTTCACAGTCGGAATTTCCCACCGCCAAGGCGGTCCCTGGCAAACCAGGGTACGTGTTCAGTCCCTTTGACACTGATAGGAGATATGTTGATGTAAGCGGTTACGCTTCGGGCAGCAAAGTGAAGGATCCGTGGACCGACAAGATTTTTGTCGTTCCATAAGGCCGGCGAGGTGGCTGTCGCCCCTACTATGGTCGATTGCCCGGAAGGGGAGCGGGTGTTAGGTAATAGGATGAGACTGGCATCGCGGCTGGCTACGTGTTTCGTTGCTTTGTCCATTCTGGCTTCGGCCTTGCAGAGCCAGGCCCAGGTTTATCAAGGAAAGGAACTCGTTAAGGCTCAGCTTGTGGCTGACACGAGCGCCATTGTCCCCGGAAAATCGTTCACCGTCGGCTTGCTGCTTCGAATGGCTCCGCGATGGCACACCTACTGGGCTTTCTCTGGAGACGCCGGTCTTCCGACAGAATTGAAATGGAACCTGCCATCGGGCTGGAAAGTTGGTGAGATTCAATGGCCGATTCCTTTGAAAACAATCGATCCGGGCGACATTGAGACTTACGGCTACGAAAATGAAGTCCTGCTTATGCAGGAAATCACGCCGCCGCAGCAAATCGCCAGTTCACCAGTAAAGCTTTCAGCTGAGGCAAACTGGCTGGTCTGCGAGAAAATCTGCATTCCTGGAACCGCAATATCGCAGTTGGAGTTGCCGGTATCGAAGACGAGTCAGCCGGCGAATTCGGAACTCTTCGCGCGATACCGGCGTTTGTTGCCGCAAAGCTGGCCGGAAACGAATGTGGCATCGATAAACTGGAGTCGCGTCGGACGTGATCTCCGTTTGAAGATTTCCAGCGAAACCCTTGCTAAGTTTCCAGCGCTGGACTTTTTCCCCATGCCAGGGAAGGACGTTGTCGTAGGCCACCCAACGATCGAATCACGTAACAACAGTGAAATTATCTTTCGAATTCCGATTGAGTCGTCGGAGAAGAATCTATCGTCTCTTCCCGGCCTGATCGTCTTTTCCCAACAGCCAAATGGAGAGGACCGTGCAGCATGGCGAATTTCAGCTGCACCGACTCTTTCGGCGGCTTCTTCAGCGCCTGCCCGCGGAATCTTCACTTTCCTCCTGTTCGGTTTCCTGGGTGGCATCATTTTGAATTTGATGCCCTGCGTGCTGCCGGTGATTTCGCTTAAAATATTTGGATTTATTCAACAAGCGGGCCAAAGCCGGCGGAAAGTTTTGCGGAGCGGCCTCGCATTCACGGTGGGGATCTTCGCGTGGTTCGTCGGCCTTGCGCTGCTGCTGATTGTGCTTAAAGGCGCCGGGCGCGACGTGACTTGGGGCGGATTTCAGTTCACCAACCCGTATTTCGTTCTTGTACTGAGCGTGGTCGTGCTTGTGTTCGCGTTAAATCTGTTTGGCGTGTTTGAGATTTCTCTGCCACAGAGCCTGACACGCGGGTTACTTTCAACCACCGAGCGCAAGAATGATCTGGGCTCGTTTCTCCAGGGTGTGTTCGCCACGGTTTTAGCCACACCCTGCACTGCGCCCTTTCTTGGCACCGCCCTTGGCTTTGCATTTTCGCAATCGTCTGCAGTTATCCTCGCGATGTTCGTTGCGATTGGCACGGGGATGAGCGCGCCGTACCTGCTGCTAAGCGCTCAACCGGCTTGGCTGCGATTTCTGCCAAAGCCAGGTCCATGGATGCTACATGTGAAACAATTCATGGGCTTTCTGCTGTTGGCCACCTTGCTATTTCTTCTTTACGTGGTGGGTGCTCAGCGCGGCTTGGAAGGAGCGATCTGGACAAGCTGCTTCCTGCTCGTCGTCAGTGTCGTTTGCTGGATGAAAGGTGTGTTCATCGTGCCAACGGCGTCAGCAATGAAGCGCAGTGTCGTATTCATCCTCATGCTGCTGCTGCTGCTTGGGAGCGGCATTTATTTCATCGGCGACAAATTTCGATCGAGTAATGTCTCGTTAGCCGATTCACGACTTCACGGCGACTGGCAGGCGTTTACGCCCGAACGTTTGCAAGCGGATCTCGAGCAAGGGCATTCCGTGTTTGTTGATTTTACCGCGGCGTGGTGCCTTACTTGCAAATTTAACGAGGCCAATGTGCTCGAGAGCGCAGAGGTGCGAGACGCCTTTCAACGTCACGCAATCGTGAAATTGAAAGCCGACTGGACTAACGGTGATCCAGCGATCACGAAATTGCTGAAGCAATTCGGCCGCCCCGGAGTTCCGCTATACGTGCTCTATCCTGGAAAAAATGAAGAACCAATTGTTTTTCCGGAAGTGCTCACAAAAGGCATGGTTCTGGAAAAACTCCAAACTGCGGCACGCGATGTTGCCGCACAATAAGGTTTTTTTGAACGCCTGCTTCAGGCTGTCGGCCTAAAACCTCCGCATTTGTGTTCCTCCTGTTCTTTGCCAGTATGTTGATTGGAAGAAAATTGAACTAGCTTAACCACGTCGTTTTCTAATTCGTTTATGAATAAAAAAGTAACTTTGACCGTTCTCACATCACTGATTGCCGTTGCAGCTTTTGCCTTGGAGCCGCCGCCGGTGGGCAGCGCTGCACCGGATTTTTCGCTAGCCGACGCGAAAGGCCAGACGCACTCGAGCGACAACATGCAAAAACTGCAAAAAGAATACACAAGTAAGGGCGTAGTATGGCTGACCATCGACTCCAACGCTCCAGGCAGCGAAGGCAATTTGACGCCGGAACAGGCCCAGAAGATCGCGAGCTCCTGGAAGACGCAGCAGACTGCATTGCTTCTTGATCCCGATGGTAAGGTGGGCCGTGCTTACGGCGCCAAGAACACGCCCAACATGGTGATAATCAATCCGGAGGGAAAAATTACCTACGAAGGAGCAATCGATAGCAAGGCGACGCCAAACCCCGCAGATAT
>QHOR01000298.1:3029-3842 GCA_003219395.1 Verrucomicrobiota bacterium
CCACGCCACAGACCAAACCATACGGTTGCTCGGTCAAATACAAATCGTCATAGAACTTTAGTAGGCTTGTAACCTGCAGAAGATTTCGAAGCGGCGATCGAAAACGATCGCCGCTTCTGTTTGATTTCCCCGGCGCTTTAGCTCGCTTTGCGGCAGCGTGCCGCGAGTTTCACGCTAAGGATGAGAGACAGAGTTTTGTTTTGGGCATGACTTGTCTAACCAGATGCACCCGAGTTGGTGCAATTCTCCGGCTTGCGGCGCTTCGATGAAACTCCTCGGCGAATCAAAAACGTTCGCGAATAGAGGCCAAGGTATCGTGATCCTGCTCCTCTGTTTCGCGGCGGCTACTCGGGTTTTTATTTTCTCGGCCGCGTTCCCGTTCTTTAGCAATGTCGATGAGGACCTGCATTTTGACCTTATCACGCAGTGCTCGCACGGCCAGCTTCCTCGTAGCTTCGGACCGTTGAAGGAAGAAACTGTTAATTGGATTGTTCCGTACGGTTCGCCGGAATTCCTGTTCACTCCGGATCAATTCCCGGACGGCAAATTTCCGCCGCCTTTGTGGAAACAATCAGGTCGCGGCGTAGAGCCGGACATAGCGGCTACACGAGCTGCATGGAGCACCGAAATCAATTTCGAATCCTCTCAGCCGCCGATCTATTATGTCCTAGCGAGTGTCTGGTGGTGGGTCGGCCAGCACCTCGGATTGACTGGTCTTCAATCACTCTATTGGATCCGTTTTCTCAATGGAGTTCTGGTGGCGCTCGTTGTCCTGCTTGGTTACCTGATCGCGCGCATAATCGCGCCTGAGCG
>QHOR01000294.1:0-5943 GCA_003219395.1 Verrucomicrobiota bacterium
GAGGTCGAGCAACTGCAAGGTGGGCAGCATGGCCTCGATTCCTCGCCACTTCGTTTCATACGTTTGGAACACCTGGTCGCTCGTCCGCAGGTAGCAGCGGAGGTCACCCCCGTTTCGCGTCTTCAGCACGTCTCCGGACTCGGCAGTTGAGTACCACGGCGTCGCCCAGCCCATGAAGTCTCTATAGGCGACGATCTCATTCCATGGGCCGCTACTGAAAACGGCGAACGGCGGAGTTCATCGCCACCTGACTGTGCGTGCAGCCCTCACACTGCTGGTGGTGAGGTGCGCCCTTCTTCCACATGAAGTGATACACCATCAACATCCGCTTGCCTTCAAACACATCGTGCAGAAGGACGGGGCCGCCCGCGCCCACGACCATGACCGGTTCCATCCGCGTCATTGGCAATCGACGTCGAGCGGCGGCCAGTTCGTCGGCCGCGTGTGTGTTCGCCTTTTCGCGGCCCAGCAGCTCAGCACGGGCTCGCTCCCACTCTTCACGAGTAACGATTTTGGGGGTTGGTAGTTCTGTCATGGCGTTTTTCCCTTGGGCTGCGAAGTCTAACCGTTGACTATCGCCCAGCGCGATAGCATGAGGGCAAGTAGGTGGGAAATCAATCGCGCCACGCACCATTACTGAAGAAACGGTGGCAAGGGCCACCGCGACCGCGCCGTGGTGGCAGAATCGCCGTCAGCATGCGAGCATGTAAAGCCGTATCTCGCCTACCTGCGGATCATCTGCCCGGACACAAACAGTTGCAGCTCCCTTCGCAGGGAGGCTGGCAAGATCGAATCGGCACCAGCTCGGTACACTTGGCATTCAGGCACATGGCTAAGGAAGTCGCCCACACCATCTTTGGTGCACGCGGTATCAATGAGGGTAATGTCTCGCAGCGTATGGATGCTGCGCAAGCCCATCAGAAACTGGTCGGTGATCGGCGGGCCGCAAAGAATCAATTCGCGTAACCTCGGCAAGACCCGCAGCGTCGCGGTGGCGGCCACGGTGATATCACGGCTTACAAGAGCCAGACCGATGACCTTGGGGTGTTTCTCCAAGACGCTCAGCTGCTCATCGCTGGCCCCAGCGGCCAGCGGGAAGAGTTGGGGCATTCCCGAAGTGAGTTCGAGCATTCGCTCCAGCGAGTAGGGACCGTGGAACTCGCCGAACGTGTAGAAGTGCCATTCCATCGCACGCCAGCCTTTCGCTCTTTTCGCAGCGGACTATCTACCACCCGGGTGATTCCGAATATCATCGCTAACGCTGGCGGTAGCCGCCTAATGGACCGGCGTGCAGCAGCCTGGGCGGCACCGCACCGGCCTTGAATCCTGCAGAGATTCTACCCGCCTCGTTCACAGAGGCCTCTCGCCGCGGCGCTGAACCGGTTCTTAACCTCCCCCAGCTCGCGTTCTCAATCACCGCCTAACGCTGTGCGTCAGCGGGCTAAGCGACTTAGGCCAACTAGCACAGCACAACAATGAACTTCAATCGAAACCAAACAGCTCCGACCGACCAAATGAGGGCAGCAGCGTGCATCATCATTGGGTCGTTTTTTGGCATACCGAAGAAACGGTAGAGAATATGAGAACTGACCGCTGCGAAATCTCGCAGTGATCGCCGGCTTCGATCCCGTATTGTTGAAGGCAAGAAAAATGTTCCACGAAACCTTCGTTCCGCAAACGTTCTTGACACTTTGGCGATCGATTTTGCGCGCTGAGACCCGACACGCCGCCGCACACGGAAAACCATCCGTTGAGCATGCCTGACTTTGCCAGGCGTAAAGTGAGCTAGGTGGCAGAAGCGATCACATGCTAGCGCTGTTCCCAATAGCCAAGGTGGGCGATACGGTCTTTAAACTATTTTCCGGCCTCTTTACTTCCAGGTTCAATGCTTTTCTTTCGGTTCGTCTCCCATTGGCGCGCTTCCTCGGCGCTAATGAGGCCGTCCCGATCGACGTCCAGCATGCGGAAGTCTTCTTCGCTGGCCAGGAATTCGCTCAGCGATACGTCGCCATCGTTATTGCGATCCAGCTTCGTGAACCACAGTAGTCCGCCGGGGCCAGTCTTACGCGTCGGTTGCCGGGCGAACGATACAAACTGACCCTGGCCGATTGCCACGGTCAGCCGGCGGGGAATTTCGGACTTCGCCAGCGAGCTAGCCGAAGCCCGCGGCAGCGGCTGCACAAGGCTCCAGGCGGATTGGAGTTCTCGTAACGACAGGCGGCCGTCGTGGGTGGCGTCGAATAGCTCGAACAGGCTGCGGCCTTGATCGCTGCACTGCACCGTGGTCACACAATTGCCGCCGGCGGCTTGCAGATCCAAGTAATCCTTCAGCTCCTTTTCCGTCAGCTTTCCGTCACCGGCACGATTGGCCAAATCGAAGAGCATCAGAATCTGCGGATTTTGCATTGCCTTCATCTTCTCCACGATACCTTTCTTGTCACCGTCCAGCTCTCGAAATTGCTCAATCAGGAATTGAAAACGATTTCGAGCTTGTGGGCTTTCGTCGGCCGTGCGCAGCTCGAGCGTAGCGTCACCGATCTTCAGCCTCAGCGTCGATTTGTCGACGCGGCTGACGTCAGCCGCCAAAGCCATCGGGCGGTGCTTCGGGTTGTATAGGTCGATCCGGCTCGGCCCTTCATTCGCCGCACCTGGTTCGCTGGTCGATTCGTCGGGCAGCAGGTCAACGACCGCCTCATCCTCGTCCAACTTTCCCAAGCGGACGACGACCTCAAGATCGGCGTCCCTCTGGAAGAACTTGGCCAGCTCGGTTTTGTCAAGATTCTCATCCTTGTTGGCGTCGAGGGTTTCAAAATCCTCCTTCCCGAGGCCGATCTCCGCTCGGGTCAATTTTTCGTCCTTGTCCTTGTCGAACTGGCGAAGCAAGCGCTGAGCCGCTGCGTCGAGTGGCTGGCCGGTCTGAATGTCGACGATACCTGTCTCTGGCGGCGTGGGCGGCGCCGCCGTTGGGGCCGCTCGGACAGCGCGATTTTGCTGCGGGGGCGCGATCTCGTCAGCCGTGATCATCCCATCCTCATTCTTGTCGAGGCGGCCGAAAACTTCTCGCGCCTTGCCAGCGCTGGCCTCGGTGAGCTTGCCTTCCTTTTCGGCGCCCAGTTGCTTCAAGATCGCGTCATTCAGCCGATTAGTGGCTGCACGATGTTGTTACTGCGATAGTAATCGGTGAACTCCGTCACCGATGCTTTGCCGTTTTTGTCCGTGTCTAGCTCAGTCATCGCCACCTTTTGGCGGCCTTGCTGGTCCCCAAAAAAGAATTGACCCTGCAGTTGCCGTTGCATGAACTGAGCCTGGGGGACGATTTTCACCTCCTCCGTGCTGAGCACGCCGTCCTTGTCGTGGTCGAGCTGGGCGAAAAACTCCTTGAAGAAGTCAAAGAACTTTTCATAGTGCGGCTTGCCCTCGTTCAGGATGTGCAGCCGGATCAGCACCGGTCGTTCGCTGGCTAGGAAAACAAAATCCTTGTACTGAGTGGGCGGCAGCAGTTTCTTTGCCTCGGGCGCTTTTTTTGGAGCCGTCTTCGGACCGTCCTGGGCGGTCATTTCAGGCAACAGGAGCAGCGACCAAACAATCACGGAGACGCCGATGACGGCGAAGAGTCGGCAGCCAGCGGAGAGCGTCATGCGAGGACCTCTTGAATGGGCTTAGAGCCGGCGTCGGCAATGCGAATGGGCCGACCGACGTTGGACATGTTCTGCTTGGTGGGGTCGATTCCCAGCGCTTTGACGATAGTGCACATGAAGTCGGGCACGCTGACGGGATTTTCCTCCACGCTGTTGCCATCCGCAGCGGTTTTGCCGTACACCTGCCCGCCCTTGATTCCGCCGCCGGCAAGAACCGTAGACCAAGCCCCGGCAAAGTGATCGCGACCGCTGTCGCGGTTGATCCGCGGCGTGCGCCCGAATTCACCCATCCAGATGACTAAGGTCGTGTCTAATAGTCCGTGGTCCTTCAGATCCTGAAGCAGTGTGCTCCACGCTGGGTCGAGTACCTGACACAACCGCGGGAGCAGGTCGAAGTTGCGCTGGTGCGTGTCCCAGCCCTGAGCCCCGGGCACGTCGAAGAGCGTGACCTCGACGAAATTCACGCCGCGCTCGATCAACCTGCGCGCCAAGAGACACCCTTGGCCGAACAGATTTCGGCCGTACGCGTCGCGCAAAGCGTCTTTCTCCTCATCCAGCTCAAAGGCTTTGGCGGCCGCGGTCCCCATCAGACGAGTCGCTCGTTCATAGGCCGTTTGATGGCTCACGGCGACGACTCCGGGGTGGCCTTCGGCAAAGTCCTTCGCCAGTCCCTTCAGCAGCCCCAGGCGAGCGTCCGCCTGCTTGTCGTTTACTTCGGTCGGCCGGACCAAATCCTGCACCTTCAGCGTTTGCTCATAGTTGGACGATTGGCGGAACGCATTGGCGCCCACGAGGAGCGGCGCATGCCGCGGTTCCAGAAACCCAGAACCGAAGGCAGCAGGGCTGAGCACGGTGAACGGCGCGATGCTGATGAAGCTGGGCAGCGCGGCACTGTCGTCTCCCAGCTCTTTGCCCATCAGTGCGCCCAGTGGGGGAAATTGAACGGGCCCCAATGGCTGGTAGCCTGTGCGGAGATGGAAAGTCGCCCTTTCGTGTTCGTTCTCCTTGGTGGACATTGACCGGATGATGGCCATCTGGTCCACATGCCGCGAGGCCTTCGGCAAATGCTCACCGATCTTGATGCCCGGAACGTTGGTGTCGATTTCCTTAAATGGTCCTCCGTTGCTGTGGCCGGGCTTCAAATCGAACGTATCCATCTGGCTGGGACCGCCGGCCATCCACAGCAAGATGACCGACCGCTTGCGCTGCGGATGTTGAACCGCATCATCTGCCAGCGCGCCAAACCAGTTGGACATCGATCCGCCGAGCGCGCCAGCGGAGGCGAGCCTCGTCCAGTCACGCCGTGACAATCGATCGCGAAGCATGCGGGTTTCTCCTGCAGCAAGCGTTAATGGTTGAATAAGAACTCCGGGCTGTTGAGCAGCGCCCAAAAGACGTCGGATAGAGCTTTTTTCTTTTCTCGGTCGTTGCCGCCTTGGTCCACATAGGAGACGAGGCGGCAGCTTTCCTGTTCAGTTGGCCGGCGTGACAAAGCAGCGAGATAAAGCGCTTCCACTTTGCCGGCAGTGTCGAGAAATGGCGCGCTGGCGATGGCGGCCAGCGTGTCGCCTTTCTCGGGGTGCGTCTCCGTGGCAACGAGCGGATTGTTCATCAGAGCCAGGGCTTGAGGAATCGAAGTCTGGAACTCCGTCCGCTTCTCTTGGGCGGCGAATTTTTGCTGAAAGGTGCTTTTGGGAGAGTTGATCGCAGCGAAGCGGTTGCTATTGCCCCGCGAGTTCTCGCGGTTGCCGGTGGCCTGGATTAGGCTGTCGAAGATCTGGTCTGCCGATAACCCTTTGACGGGCATGCACGCGAACAGGCGCGTCTCCGGCTTGCTCGGGCCGGGATAAACGCTGCTCTGCTGGTACGTTTTGCTCAAGCAGATCGCGCGCACGATGAACTTGAGATCAAAGCCGTGTTCGGCGAACTGCTTGGCCAACTCGTCCAGCAGCTCGGGGTGGCTGGGCTTGTTTTCGGTGCTGAAGTCGTCCACCGGTTCCACGATGCCGATGCCGAAGAGCTGTCCCCACAGGCGGTTGACGGCCGTGTGTGCGAAGAAAGGATTCTCCTTCGCAGTCATCCAGTCGGCGAACGTGGCGCGGGCACTGGCTTGATACTTCCACTGCGGCTCCTTGCCGTCGAGGAAGACTGCCTGCGCGACGCGGTCGGTGCCGGGAATGATCAGCTCACGCCGGTCTTTCAACTCCATCAGCGGAGTGCCGATAAAAAAGTCGCCCATTTGACTGGCGGGCCGGCGCACGCCGGCGAAAAAGGCCGCCTGCCCCCAAAATTGATCGCGCTTCCA
>QHOR01000294.1:6182-6431 GCA_003219395.1 Verrucomicrobiota bacterium
GCGGCGATGTTCTCGGGCTTGCCCATCTTTGACTGATAAAAAGCCGTCGGCGTCATGGGGCCAGTGTTATTGAAGGGGTCGTTTCCGCCGCCCTCGGGGTTGTTTTCCAGAGGAAAAGCGACGACTTCGCGAACCCACTTGTCGTACGCCACATTTTCATCGAGCTGCTGGCGCACCCACCGGCTGAGCGAAGCAACTAGCGCTTGCTTCTGGAATCCGTCGTCGACCTCCGGCAGCATCAGCCCCGCC
>QHOR01000295.1 GCA_003219395.1 Verrucomicrobiota bacterium
TGGATCACTCTGCCATCTTTTTGCTGATCGCGGGCACGTACACACCCTTAGCATTGGGCCCGCTTCGCAATGCCGGAGGCGTAACTGTTCTTGGCATCGTGTGGGCGCTGGCGGTTCTCGGCGTACTCATGAAGACGATCCGCGGAGCTTCGCGGCATCCGAAGCTGGCGCTATTTCTTTATCTGGCAATGGGCTGGTCGGCTCTTATTTTCATCCGCCCGTTTCTGTTTGCGGTTCCACTCTCAGTGTTACTCTGGCTTCTCGCTGGTGGAATTGCTTACACGACAGGCGTTTTGTTTTATGTTAGAAAACGCGCGCGATACTCTCATTTTGTCTGGCACCTGTTCGTTCTCGCTGGCACGGGCTGTCATTTTGCAGCCGTGCTGATCTGCGCGCTCTGACGCGTCACTTCTGCTATCGTCGGCAAGAGCGCAGCGCGTCTGGGTTGGACAAGTTTGGCCGCGCGTCGGATTAATTAGCATGTTACCGGTCGAGCATAACGATCCAATTAATGCCCGGATTCTCGCGATTTCGGAGGACAAGATCGAGGGATTCGTGCGTGAACCATTCGACGAAATCGCGCACCGCTCGGGCGTAGGTGTTGATGTCGTCATGGCGCGGATCGCGGCGATGTTACGTGCGGGCACTATCCGCCGGGTGCGACAGACATTGCTTGCTACAAATCTGGCTGAGGGTGCGCTGGTGGCGTGGAAACTTCCTGAAGACAAGATCGACGCCGCTTTCGGCTGGATGTTTCAGCGCGATCCGTTTTCAGGGCACGTCGTGTTGCGTTCCACCGATACGATCAGCGCCGGATCGGACTACAAACTTTGGACTACTGTGAAAGTCCCCCGTGGATTTTCATTGCAAGCTCACTGCGAATTGCTGACGGAAAAAGTCGAGGCCGAGCGTTTTCGCGTCATGCCGGCCAAAGGAATTTTTACTCTGGGAGTGGGACACGTTCGCCGAAAGGCGATCGAGCCCGGCAGTCAGGCAGATCAGCCAGCAAAAATGATTTCGGTGCAGATGGTCAACCTGAGTGAACGCGAATGGGATGTTTTACTTGCACTCAAGCGCGAATTCACTCCCGAAGAGATTAGGCCGTGCCCGTGGGGCGCACGCGCCAGGGAAGCCGGCACCTCACTGGAAGAATTCTGTCGCGTAGCGGAAGAATTGAATGCGCGAAAAATCATCGGCCGGTTTTCAACTTTCCTGGAACACGTCAAGCCGTCAACGGGCGGAGTACTCAGGGCCGGGAAATCGAAGCTGGTGGCGAAGTCGGCCGCCACCACATTCTGACGCATTGTTACTGGCGCGAAGCGGGACCGGAATTCAAAAATGTTAACATCATGGCCGTGGCGCACGGCACTGATAAACAACTACTGCTCGATCACAAAGCAGCTATTGATCGGCATCTTCGCGCATGCAGCATTCCAGTGTCGTATACAAACGTTTTCTGGGGTGGGCGCAGCGAGATTAAGCCGTCGGAAATTTCGCCGCACATCTATCGCGAATGGCTCGCGCAGCAGTCAAAAAGTTGAACGATTGAACAGTTAATTCTTACCAAACAATTCGCGATAAGTCCGATCCAGATTGCGCAAAAGCGCGATGGCAAATTTTTGGCGATCGACTTGTTTTCCAAGCGCCATGGCGAGCGAAATCGCCCTGCTTTGTAACTCCTTCGGAAAATCGTCGCACGATTGATTCACGTTGACGCCTACGCCGGCAATGGCGAGATGTGGCGCGTTTTTCTGCGCGCGCATCTCTACCAGCACGCCGGCGACTTTGCTCCCGCCGATTTGCACGTCATTCGGCGGCTTAATTATGGGTGTGAGAGGAAATTCGTTTCCAATTGCACCTGAAATGGCTTCGGCCGCCCAGGTGGTGAGTTGTGGTGAACTTGCGAGGTTGATTTCCGGCCGCAGAAGCATTGAGAACCAAAGGCCTTTTCCTGCCGCAGATTCCCATCGATTGCCGCGCTGACCGCGCCCGTCGGTTTGATGTTCGGCGAAGAGGACCAGCCCCTCGTTTAAATCTGAGGTTGCGACCTGCAAAATTGCATCGTTTGTCGAGCCGGTTTGCTCGAGCACAATGATCTGTCGGCCGATTACAACGGCTCCGAGTTTTGCGCGTAGTTTCTCGGCGATCAGCCCGTTTAACATCTCAGCCCGGAACATGGGTCATATCGAGCCCAATATCGATTGCGCGCGCCGCATTGGTTAGACCGCCGATGGAAATATAATCGACACCGGTTGCTGCGAAGCGCTTCACGTTTTTCAGTGTGATTCCACCGCTTGCTTCGAACTGGATGTTACCCCTTCTCAGAGCGATGGCCTCTCGAATCTGCGCCGGCGTCATGTTGTCCAGAAGAATGACATCGATCCCATCGATTTCGGTAAAATTGCGCGCTTGCTCAAGGTCATCTGCCTCCACTTCAATGCGGATATCTGGTCGCTCCTGGCGAAGCTGCTGAATTCTATCGGCAAAAATGGAAAGTCCCCCGAGCGTGGCCAGATGGTTGTCCTTTATGAGCACCATATCGTACAAGCCAAAGCGATGATTGACCCCGCCTCCTGCAACCACCGCCGCCTTTTCCAATGCACGCAGCCCGGGCGTAGTTTTGCGTGTGTCCAGGATTTTGGCTGCATGGTTTCCAATGGCATCGACGAATTGGCGCGTAAAAGTCGCGATGCCGCAAAGATGTTGCAAAAAATTCAGCGCCACGCGTTCCGCTTTAAGGATAGAACGTGCCAGGCCTCGCACCTCGATAATAATATCGCCAGCCACAACGTCGTCGCCGTCGGGATGCAAAATCTGAATGTCTATTGCAGAATCAAGCCGCCGAAAAACTTCCGCGGCAGCTCCGGTCCCGGCAATGATTGCATTCTCACGCGCAGCGATGCGTCCGGTCGCGTGAAGTGTCTCAGGCACGAAAAAATCAGTCGTAATATCACCGGCACCGATATCTTCCTTGAGAGCTGCGGCAATCGGATCGTAATGCTGTGTCATTATCTAAATTTGCTGAGGAATAGCAACGAAATGGCCGTCCGGATTCAAAGTTTTCCCGGGGAGAGAAGGATGATAAACTCGAAACCGGAGCACGTCTATCCGCGAGGACCGACAAGAACTTCCAGCCGAGAATTATTTAAAAGTACAAAAAAGATTCGGGCAGCGCACGCTAAGGAGAAACAACGAATATAAGAAAACGTGCCACCACCCGAATCGCCTTAACCTACTAGCTTTGACACTCTGTAGCGGCGCGCGTTCAAGTTTTTTACGAAAAATCCGTGTCTGAGCGTAAGGTAAGGGAACTCAGGTAGTTAGGGATTGCTAGTTTTCTGCCTGGTGCTACAAAAGATTCCTCTGGCCGCCGCTCTCTGTTCGCGCCGCTTCGTCGCGAATTTCCTGGAGCAGCGATTTGAATTCGCACTGCTCCAGCGTCCGGATCAGATTGGTGTAATCGGGCTCAATTCGGAGATCATCCACGGCCACGGGCAATTCGAGATCGCAATCCAGATCAACCATTTTTCGGTTTTGCAAAATTTGGTCTCGAGAATTACGGAGTTTCTCACGATTGCGTGCACTTTTCACTTTGTCGAGATTGGCAAGTAACGAATCGAGTCCACCGAACTCGCGAATCAACGCTGCTGCGGTTTTGCGGCCCAATCCAGCTCCAGGGATGTTATCGACTGAATCGCCGGCCAGCGCCAGCACATCGCCGATTAGATTCGGCGGAACCTCCCACTTCGCGGTGACTTGATCCTCCCCGAGCAGCGCGAATCCGTCCTTGGGCGACGCGAGATCTGCCTTCGTTGTGGTGTAAATCTTAACGCAGGGACCAACGAGCTGATACAAATCCTTGTCGTTCGTTGCGAGGACAACTTCCATGCCGGGTCGCTTACAGGCGGCGATGGCATAACAACCCATAAGATCGTCAGCCTCCGTGTTAGGGAGCGAAATATTTGTAAAACCCAGCAACGGCGCGAGTTTTTGGATAAAACCGAGCTGCGGGACCATCGGCTTAGGCATTTCTTTGCGGGTTTCCTTGTACCCGGGCTGCAGCTTCATTCGATGCTCTGGCATTCCTTCGTCCCAAAACACCGCGCCTAAGTCGGGTTGCAGATGT
>QHOR01000291.1:0-2552 GCA_003219395.1 Verrucomicrobiota bacterium
ACGAAAAGCTGCGCCGCCTGGCTGCGGAATATCTGAGAAGCGAACGCTCCGGTCACACGTTGCAACCAACTGCACTTCTGCACGAAGCCTTCTTGCGCGTGCTTAAGCGGCCAGATCATGCGTGGCGCAATGAAGCCCATGTCATTGCATTCGCTGCGCGAGCGATGCGGCGTGTTCTGATCAGTTACGGAAGAACACGCACACGCGAAAAAAGGGGCGGCCCATCAGCGGTGCGATTGCCGTTAGATGAGGCCTTGGATTTTTGCGCTGAGCGCGACTTCAACCTCGTAGCAGTGGATGAGGCGTTGGAAGAATTGGAAACCGTAGATCCGCGGCAGGCGCAAATTGTTGAGCTGCGATTTTTTGCCGGTCTCACCGCGGATGAAATTGCTTCCACGCTTAAAATATCGCGGGCGACGGTGAAGCGCGACTGGGTAACGGCAAAGTTGTGGCTCCGTAACCGGTTATCCGACTGATAGTGTGAACTCGCCAACACTATGGATCAACGGACTAAGCAAAACACGACCCAAATAGGATCAAATCCAGCACGTTGGCAGCGGCTCAAGAGAATTCTGGCCGACGTGTTGGAGCAGACCTCGCCTGAAGAGCGTACGGCAGCGCTCGAACAATCGTGCGCCGGTGATACCGCACTCCTGCATGAAGCTCAAGAGCTACTCGCCCATGATACCAGTATTTTTGAAGAATTCGCAGCGATCGCGGCGACGCGCCTCCGGGCCGACCAGCACGATCGAATTGGCGAGCGAATGGGTGCATACGCGATAGTCGAAGAACTCGGACGCGGTGGCATGGGAGCCGTTTATCTCGCCGAACGCGCCGACGGACAATTTGAGAAGCGCGTCGCGATCAAAGTACTCAAGCGGGGCACAGACACCGACGAAGTGCTGCGGCGTTTTCGAAACGAGCGGCAGATCCTGGCTAATCTTGAGCATCCAAACATTACGCGGCTTTTAGACGCTGGCACTACCGCCGACGGTTTACCGTACTTCGTGATGGAGTTTATTGAAGGGACGCCGATTACGAAATTCGTTCAGCGCGAAAAGATCGATCTACAAGGCCGGCTTAAGCTCTTTCTTAAGGTATGTTCTGCAGTCGAGCGCGCGCATCGACATCAGATTATCCACCGAGACATCAAACCTGGTAACGTCCTCGTCAACGAGGAGGGTGAACCCAAGTTGCTCGACTTCGGAATTGCGAAGTTACTCAGCGTCGATTTTGATGAAGGGATTACCACGGTCGCGGCCGAGCGCAGACTTACGCCTGTGTACGCGGCTCCAGAACAGAACGAGGGGCAGTCTGCAACCATTGCCACCGATGTGTACTCGCTGGGGGCACTTCTTTGCGAACTGCTAACAGATCACGCGCCACGCATCAGTTCGGACGGAAATCTTGCGCAGGGGGATTTATCGAGACGTCCGACGGAACCGGAGTCCGCTGACCGGCGTGCGAGCTATTCACATGCCGAATGCCCATTACCAGCTCAACTCGAGCGAATCGTCGCACGAGCAATACGACACGACCCGGCGCAGCGATATTCGTCGGTTGGCGCGTTGTCCAATGACGTGGAGCGATATCTTAATGGGGCAGCGCCTGTGATGCACAGAGCATGCGCCCGAAGTTAAATGGCAGCCCCAATTCCCAGCATCACTGGTACATCGCTGGTGCGGGTCTGAGCGCCATCGTATTGGCAGCAATTCTGTTCTTCTCTACGCGTGGTAAGCTTCCGCGGCTGAATACAGTCAGGACGGCGACAACACCAGCTAGCGCCAGCTCCGCCCATTTAGCTGGCGTTCGCTCGATCGCGGTGCTGCCTTTCGAGCCACTCGGCCGTGATATGAGCGATGAGCTGTTGGGGCTAGGCATGGCCGACGCAGTAATCGGTCGGATGAGCAATCTAAAGCAGATTGCCGTTCTACCTACCAGTGCCGTAGCAAAATACAAGGGCCCCGCGAATGATCCGTTTGCTGCGGGCCGCACGCTGGGAGTGGATGCAATTTTGAGTGGAACTATTCAGCGATCCGGTGACCGAGTTCGCGCTACTGTGCAACTTGTGCACGTCGCGAGCGGTCGCACTGTCTGGTCTGACTTTGGTGTTCAAGACGCGATTTCTGACAACGTCGCCCGATCGCTGGCGCTTAACCTTACTGGTGATGAACAGAAGCAGCTGGCCAAACGTTACACGACAAATGCTAGCGCTTATGACGAATATCTCATGGGCCTCTATTTTTGGAATAAGCGATCGAGAGACGATCTCGAGAAAGCGATCGCCCATTTTGGTCAAGCTGTTGAGAAGGATCCGAATTTTGCTCTCGCATATGCCCTGATGTCGGATTGTTACTACTTGCAAGTGAATTACCGTTACGACTCTGGACCGCATGTGATCCAAAAGGCCAAGGCAGCGGCCGAGCGCGCTCTGCTACTCGACGACTCGATTGCCGAAGCCCATGTCGCTACGGCAATGGTTCAACTGTACATGAAGGATGAGCAACCTGCAGAGTCGGATCATCAAGCAGGGATCGAATCACTTCGCCGAG
>QHOR01000291.1:2574-5171 GCA_003219395.1 Verrucomicrobiota bacterium
TACGCTTGGCTGTTAGCGGAATTTGGGCCGTTGGATGATTCTCTGCGAGAGATGAGGCGTGCGCAAGAGCTCGATCCCCTCTCGCACGTCACCAACATAGGTCTAGGAAGCACCCTTCTTTTTGCACGGCGCTATTACGAGGCGCTGGAGTATTGTTATAAGGCGGCAGAATTAGCTCCAAACCAAGCCCCAGTACAGAATTGGCTAGCATTCGCCTACCTTTTGAATGGCATGTATGAACAGGCGATCGAACGTTATCAGAAGGTACGTGAATTGAATCCCGTCGAAAACGGAAACGTTCTTGCCTCGATCGCGGCCGTTCTGGTTTCTGCGGGACGCAAATCGGAGGCGGATTCGATGATGCCGGAAATTCTGAAGCTGGGCGGAGAAGGCAAAGTTGATCCCTATCACCTCGTTGCATTATACGTCATTCGCAATGAGCAGGACGCGGCGTTCGAGTGGTTCACCAAAGCATTACAAAGAGGTACCGAGAACGGGTCAAATGGAAATGATTCGCGAGAGATCAGGTATGACCCCATCTTGGACCCGCTTCGCGCAGATAGGAGATTTGCGGCGCTACTGCGGCAGTACAACCGAGGATCGTTGCTCGAAGCTTCTGGTAAGCGTTAAACGCTCCTCATTTGCTAACCTGCGTTCGTTGGGAGAAGACCTTGAACCACGGATCACGGCGTTTGATATCACGTCGAGCTAACGAATCCGGTCCGGCGATCGATGCAGACAACGAATTCATCGGGCCGGAGGGTGAAACGCCAAACGTCAACCTCCTTAACGTACTTGAGAGTTGATTCTTGAGAGTTGGCCGCGTTCTCAGAAGAAAACGCCTAACTCTGAAAGCTTCGATCCGCGCAGCTTGCAATCATCGAACCGACTGCTTCGGTCTCATTGAATGAGCAAATCGTATCTCCTTTGGGCGGTCATTGGCATGATCGGCTATTCGGTGACCGCGACTCTGGTCAAGCTCGCAACTCAGAGCGGGCGATTCTCCAGCTACTTTGTTCTGATGATCTCATCCGCCATGGTAGTGGCGACGTCGACCACCATCACCGTCCTCCGGGGAGACATGAAAACATTCTCCCGACACAATCTTACCAGCGCGGATGGTCTGCTTGTGCTTGGCGCGGGCGTGGCCTTGGTAGTTGCCGTTGTATTTTATTTTCTCGCGCTATCCGAAGGGCCAACCAGCGTGGTTGTCCCAATCTATGGCATGTTCATCGTTGGCGGTGCTGTGCTCGGACTAATTTTTCTGCACGAACCGCTCACCTTGCGCAAAGCTCTCGGCATCGTCCTCGCTGCCGTCAGCATTTACCTTATCGCAGGGCGTTCTGCGCCGTAGAAGATTGATCTGACGTCTTTACCCGGCGATGGCGTCCAATTGCTCAATTACCTCATGAGACAACTGAAGGCCAGCGCCGGCAACATTCTCTCTCAGGTGTTCTACTGATGATGTCCCCCGGAATGAGCAGAATGGGGTGGATGCGGTTGTCTTCAAATTAGAATTAGCACTCACCTATTGACTCTTTCGCTCCGGCCTCTCGCCGTGCCGGGTTTGCCCATCTATGTCGCACCGTTTGCGGTTGACACCGTTCCCGGCATCCTCGGTTCGCTCCATCTGCGAGGAGAATGAGCCGATTTCCGTTCCATTGTTGCATTATGGAGTATGAACCAATCCTATTTTACAAAAACCAAACTCATGCTTGCGTCGGCGGCAATCATCCTCCTGGCCTTCGCACTACCCACCAAACTGTCTGGGCAAACCATTACCACCTTTGATGCGCCGGGTGCGGGCACAGGCCCCTTCCAGGGCACCTATGCCACCAACATCGCCCCGTCCGGGGCAATCATAGGATTCACCGGTGACGCGAACAATGTGCGGCACGGTTTCGTCCGGTCTCACGATGGCGGTTTCACTATCTTTGACGCGCCGGGTGCGGGCACAGCCGCATTCCAGGGGACGCGGGCTTACGCAACGAACCCCAGCGGGAGCGTTACGGGATGGTTCAACGACTCAGCCGGTGCGGTCCACGGCTACGTTCGCTCCAATCAAGGCGCGATTACCGTGTTCGATGCGCCGGGCGCGGGCACTGGGCCATTTCCCCAAGGCACCTTTCCTTGGAGCCCCGAAATCATGAACCCGAACGGGGCGATCACAGGATGGTCCACTGATTCGGCCCTTGTGAGTCACGGTTTCCTGAGGGATAGGAATGGAGGCTTCACCACGTTCGATGTGCCGGGGGCGGGCACGGGCGCAGGCCAGGGTACGTTTCCCTTCGCAATCAGCTTCGGTGGGGCGATCACAGGATTCTACACTGATGCAAGCAATGCCAACCACGGTTTTCTCCGGGATAACAAAGGCGTCATCACCACTTATGATGCTCCGGGCGCGGGCACTGGACCCGGCCAGGGTACTTTTGGCGGAGGCTTTGCTTCGAGCGGAACCATCATGGGAAACTACTATGACGCGGATAATCTAAGTCACGGTTTCCTGATGGATAAGCATGGCGCCTTCACCACGTTCGATGCACCCGATGCGGGTAACGTGCCAGGTTCCTTGCAAGGTACCTACCCTTTTGGAATCA
>QHOR01000292.1 GCA_003219395.1 Verrucomicrobiota bacterium
TCCAATGACAACGCTAGTGATCGGATCGGGTCTGGTCGGCTCGCAAGTCGCCCGCATTCTCGTCGAGCGCGGTGAGAAACCCGTCCTTATGGATAGCGCGGCGCAGACCAAAGCTATGGAGCAGATTGTCGAGCTCGCCAAGGTCGCACTGATCCCCGGAGATGTGCTGCGACCGCTCTCGATTGTCGATGCGCTGCGAACTCATGGCATCACCAAGATCGTGCATACGGCCGCAAATCCCTTACTCACACTGGGCGCGCAGAGGGAGCCCTATTCGGCGATCAACCTCAACATCATGGGAACGGTGAACGTGCTGGAGGCGGCACGAGTGACCGGCATAAGGCGGGTCGTGGTGTCATCGTCGAGCGTGCTCAACCACTACTTGGAAGGTGGCGAAGACCACGGAGATTTTGGCAAGGAGGAAGCATTTCCGCGGCCGACCACGTTTTACGCAGCTACCAAGCAGGCCATAGAGAACCTCGGTCTCAATTACGCGAGGTGGTGCGGAATCGAGTTCGCAGGCCTCCGCTACGGCGCGGTATTTGGGCCGTGGAGCGGCGCCGGCGGTGGTGGACCTTCGAACATCGTGCGCGAGGCGATGCGCAATGCGCTTGCCGGACAAGCGGCTACCCTCCCACCGGGCGCAATGGAGTGGGTCTATTCGAAGGATGCGGCGCGCGGCACAGTGATGGCGCTCGACGCCACGGATCTCGGCTCCCGCGTGTTTAACATAACCATGGGTTCGCTTACCACGCCGGGTGAGATGGCCTCAGCGATGCAAACCGTCGTTCCCGGCGCGAAGCTGAAGTTCGACAGGCCCGCAGGTATAGGAGTGGGGTTGTTGAATCACAGCAGTCGCGCCGATTTGAGCCGGGCAAAGCGCCATCTCGGCTATGAGCCGCAGTTCACGCTGCAGGATGCATTGAAGGATCTAGCCGACTGGATGCGGCGCTATTTGGCCTGAGTTAGCCGGCATGAGCTATTGCGAAGGCCCCTCACCCCAACCTCTCTGCCATGCCGGCAGAGAGAGCGCATCAAGCGTGCCGTTACGTCTCGGCTGAAGGTAGAGCTTGACGCAGCAGGGTTGCGCAGCAATCGATTATCGCTTGCCGTATCCGCGTCATCCGAGGCGGACCGTTGGCTTCCCATTGTCAAAGCAGCACGGATTAAAGCCAACTGAAAGAGGCGAGCGTCCGCTACTACCCCGAACTGCGGTGCTTAGTGCCTTATGGGTACGGTTGTTGGAATGCAGTCAACCTTGCGGACGGTGCTCGGGCAGATCCTAACCCCCCGACCGGGACGATGCCGAAACCGAGCCTTCGGTGTCGCGACTTTGGGTTCCGCGCCCCATGTTACCTACTCGAAAGCCCGTTGGACCGACTTGTCTTCCCAATAATAAGGTGCGCCGTAGTAGTCGTGTAGCTCGCGTTCTCGATTACGGTCGCTCCAATCGTATGTGCGATCCCGCGAAAAAGCTGGTGCGCCGCGTAGTTGCTGCTCAGTTATGTCCGTTCGATAGCCACCAAGGCTTCCGCTCCGATGCCGAGAAAGCCGCCGAATGAACCAACTGCATATGCCACTCGACCGCTTATCTTCTCGATCATAAGCCGCTTGATACTCCCGATGTTATTGCCTTGGCGGTCGTAGACGTTTGTTCCTTCGACCCGATCACTCTCAATCAGCGGCTTACCAGTCATTGCTCCAGTTGCCATAGCTTGTTTCCTCCGTCAGGGGCTACTCCAACCAACCCGCGATGGCTCATTTTGCTCCTTGGTATTCGGGATATTTTGGGAGAGATCAGGACTGTTGGCGATAGACGGCTTTCGACTCGCTTACAATCAATGCGGCGCCGTTCCTCATCAGGAGGATTTAGCGGCGACATAGGTCACGGCAATATTCAGAAAGAATCTGAATTTTCGGTACACGATCGCTGTTTGGTTCACGAACTCCATCAGCCCTCCCGCCCCTGATCAACATGCTGCTGGTAGCACTCCACGCTGAGGGATGATGTAGGGGAGCCCCGCGCCAGTTTGTCCTAGCGACCACAGTACGAATGCTTTCGCTGAAATTGGTGTGCCTGGCCGCGGTCGAGCACCTTCAGGCAGCCACCCATTGGGGCATCGTCGAACATGACCCTAGCAAAGCCCGGCTGCCAAAAGTGCGCCAATACGCGCAACAGTTAGCACAACGGCGGCAGGAAGCTCCGCAGCAGGCGGTATCAGGCGGCCGGCAGTCCCTGCTTCAAGGCCCCGCTCCTCCTCAGAGCGGGGCCTGCGCTTTCAGAGTTATCAGCGGCTTGAGGTCGACGATTTCGCAGCGCTCTGCCAGGACTCAGCGGTTTCCTTAATTGCGTTCTGGGCTAATCCGGTGAGATGCTGGGTTTGCTTGGTGAGGTTTTCAAACTGTGTACGGGCATGTGACACCGAGAGCTCCAAGAACTCCGATGGCGATTTGACCGTCGGCACCTGTCGAGCAAAGTCAAACGCGGCGTTCAGATTCTCTTGCGCCATATCCATGAGCTTGAGATTGAAATCGACGGCGCCCTTTGAAGCCCTCACATAGGATTGTTCCATGATCTTTGTGGATTCCTGGGCGCCTGCTTTCGATCTTTCCAGCGCCTCTATGGTATCGGCACTAGCCTTTTGGCTAAAATTGCGTGCAGCGTTTTCCGGCATTGTCGTCCGTCTCCTAGTTGGATGTTTGATTTTAAGGGTTGGGGAAGTCTTGGATGTAGTTCCTCCAATATTGGATTCAATGTCTAACTCGCGAAGTTCCGGAATTCGGCACTTCGCATTCAGGTGATCAACACGCGTTAGGGTGCAACCTTCATTCGGCTTAAGAGTGGCGCCGCTGCAAGGCATGGATGGAGTTCCATCGATGATGAGCCTGAGATACCACGTGTAATTTGGGAGCTGCAAAAGATCGAGTTCCTGGAGCTTCGGTTGAAACTCTCCAACGAGGTGGGGCGGCTTCCATTCCAACTCGGAAGGAAATAATGGAACCTGCATTTCCCAGCACGGGTATGACTGACGAATCTCGGGCTCAAGTTGATGTAGGTTATGTGCCGGCGTGAAGCCAATTCGATATTTTCGAAGTTCCGATAAAATGTTGACCCACGAACACGAGCAGGACGGCGCGGCTGACCTGGAGCATGGACCCTACGGTGGACGCACCAGTTGTCACAAAAAGATCAGGCGCGAGCGCAACCAATTCCGTCCATATGTCGAAAACGAAGCGTTCAGCAAGGCTCGACCACGGGTGCAGGCTGTCAGATCGGCGGCTTCGACAGCATTGACCTACTGAGACATTGGCGGCTCAGGATTTTGCAGTGCAAATGGAATTTCAAGCCGCGGCCGGATCGGCTAATCCGCCCTGATGTTAGCCGCCCGGATCACCTTGGCCCATTTCTCGGTCTCGTCGGCGATGAGCTTACCAAAATCGGCAGGCGAGCCCGGCGTTTCAAGACCACCCAGATTGGCGATCCGCGCCTTCATGTTCGGATCGGCCAGCGCCGCATTGATCTCCTTGTTGAGTATCTCGACGATGCTGGCAGGCGTGCCCTTTGGCGCAGCTATGCCGTACGACGAACTCTCCTCATAGCCTGGGACAGACTGGTCTATGGGCGGAAGGTCCGGTAGCGCCTCCGAACCCTTCGCGGTGGTGATCCCAAGTGCGCGCAGCTTGTCGGTCCTGATGAACTCGACCGACGAGGCAAGCGTGGCGAACTGGACCTCCACTTGTCCGCCGAGCAAGGCTGTTAGCGCTGGTCCGTTGCCGCGATACGGCACATGGACCAGGCTCACACCGGTCATCATCTGGAACAGTTCACCGGCGAGATGTCCTCCGCTACCAATTCCAGCCGAGGCCATGTTGATCTTGTCTGGGTTAGCTTTGGCGTAAGCGATGAACTCCGGAATCGTCTTGGCCGGAACGGATGGATTGACCAACATGACATTGGGCATGCGCATGATGGCCGCAACCGGCGTGATGTCGCGAATGAAATTGAAATTGAGCTTGGTGTAGAAGGTGGCGTTGATCGCGTTCGCCACATTTGCGAGGAAAATCGTGTAGCCATCGGGGGGCGCACTTATGGCCTCCTCGGCGGCAATGTTGGTAGCCGCGCCCGGCCGGTTCTCGATGATGAAGGACTGACCGAGCCGCTCTGTCAGCCATTGACCCATCAGACGGGCTACAATGTCGTTTCCTCCGGCGGGGGCAAACCCAACAATCCAACGCACCGGTTTCGTCGGATAGGCTTGCGCCATCCCGATGCGCGACACCGTCGGCAACGCGGCAGCGCCGGCCGCTAGCCGCAAGAATCTGCGGCGGAGAAGTTTCATGGACAACAGGACTGTCATACCTTCGCGCAAAGCGGGGCGATCATAGGCTATCTCACCCCCCCCGAGGGCGCCTACTATCCGCTTAACGGAAGTCAAAAAAATTGACCTGAAGACGGAACGCGCGGCTGGCGTGTGGAACTCCGTCAAGCCCGCTAACGTTTGAACGTCCCATTCAGGAACGGTTCAGCGCATTTCTGCTTTAAGGCTTCGGGGGGAACGAAAAGAGTGTGTCATGCCGCTCATCTCTAATGTCCTCGCATTGCTCGGTCTGCTCGTCGCATTCACAATTGGAGTTGCTCCAAGCACGGCTCGCGCCGAACAGCGGATTGCGCTGGTCCTAGGCAATGCAGCCTACGAAGCCGGAGCACTCAAAACGACGGCCAACGATGCAGGTTTGATCGCGCAGACACTGGAAGCGGCAGGGTTCGAAGTGATCGGCGCCCGCGACCTCGACAATGATGCATTGCGACGAGCCT
>QHOR01000293.1:0-1022 GCA_003219395.1 Verrucomicrobiota bacterium
CTACCTTAGAGTTGCTTCCTGGTCTCTCTTTGGAGAGATGGGGCCTACCCAAAGGTGCGCGGTCAGCTTCGCCGCGTTAACCCTAAAGCGTTGAACCGTTGAACGCATGCGATTAAGAATCACGAATCACGCGAGTCCACTTAACCGTAGGATTTCGCACGCACAGGCAAACGCCCTTCAATCACGTCGAGCAATTCCTGAACATTGATTGGCTTAGAAGTAAATGAATGTCGGTCGATCTGAACACGCGAATTTTCCTCCGCCGCGTGACGAGCGCAGTCAGGAAAATAACGGGCGTATTTTGTAATTCAGAATCCCGCCGGAGTTGTGATGCGACTTCACCTCCGTCTCTGATCGGCATTAATTACATCAAGGAGGATTAGGTCCGGCCTGAATTTGCGGGCGCTCTGGTGTGCGTTGATCACGTCGTACTCTTCGAAGACCAGGTAGCTGCCTGTCTTTTCCAAAAGGACATTGACCAGATGAGATAGGTTCTTGTCGTCGCCATGGTGGCGTCGGACGTCGCAGGTGAGCTCGGCCACGAAAACTCGACGTCGGTTTCCCGAGGCAGGAAATCTGCTTCTATGACTCTGTTCATATCTCTTTTGAGAACCTTGTTATTCCTGATGGCTGTCTAGCTCGTCAGCCAGGTGACGAACCAGGCACCGAGAAATCCGATTATTAAGCCGATCAGCGGACTGGAGATGGCAAACCAAAGTGGAAGCAGCTCGCGTAATGGGAGTGAACCTCGTGGTCGTAGATGCCAGTACGCGCTTGTGACCGGAGGTTTTGAATGGCTCGATGGTTCCTGCGGGAACAATTGATCACAGGAGTGACACGCTTTCATGTCCGCAATTCTCGATTATGATTGCCTATCAGCTAACGCGCGTGTGTGGGATTTTGTGGTGCCACCGAAGAGTTGTTCGATTCTCCCTCTTTAGAGTGACAATGGGTTGCTAAGCTTCGTGAGACCCGGATGGTAAGAGGGAACGCAAATCACTCGATAGGGCGCACCGCGAATG
>QHOR01000293.1:1121-5211 GCA_003219395.1 Verrucomicrobiota bacterium
CGCATCTGATGAAGCAAGAAACACGACGGCAGGGGCGACGTCGTCCGGCTGTCCGATCCGTCCCAATGGGCTTTGCGCTTCAAAGCTCTTTTGGAAATCAGTTCCCACAAAGCCTGCCGCGTGAAGCCCCTCGGTTTCTACCATGCCAGGATTAATGGCGTTGACGCGGATTTTGCGCGGTCCGAGCTCTTTTGCCAGCGATTTGGTGATTGCATCCACTGCTGCTTTGGTCGCACTGTAAACAGACGCGGTGGGCGGCGCTGAAATGCTCGCGCTAGAGCTGATATTGATCACACTTCCGCCTTTGGGTCCGAAGTACTTCGTCGTTGCTTCCTTGATTGCCAAAAGTGAACCCAGAACGTTCACGTCGAAGTGTCTGTGGAAATGTTCTTCCGTGACACTCTCCAATGGAACAAATTCGTAGACGCCGGCGTTATTAACCAGGATATCAAGCCTGCCGAATGCCTTTTTGGTTTCGGAGAACAGGTGTTCAACCTCAGTCTTCTTAGCCACATTCGCGCGGACAGCGATCGCCTTCCCACCCTGTTTTGCAATTTCGTCCACGACACGATCGGCTCCTTGCTTGCTAGAGGAGTAGTTGACCAGCACGGCTGCGCCCTCTGCAGCGAGATGCTTCGCGATCGCGGTTCCGATTCCTTTTGATGCTCCGGTTACAATTGCGACTTTGCCATCGAGCTTTTTTCCATTCGGTTTCATAGTAGTTGTGTGTTTCTCTTGTTAGTATGTTATCGGGTAGGACAATCGCTCCCGTTCCCTGCGCTGACCGCAAAGCTCAGATGTTTCGCTCGTCGACATGCCACGTCTTCGAAACGCCAACTTGTCATCACGAGTTAGTCAGCTCCTTCATAATTGAGTCATCGAGCTCTATCAGCGCTGCTGCAGTGTTTTCTTCGAGATGTTTTACCTTCGAAGTTCCGGGGATCGGCAGCATAACCGGAGACTTTTTGAGTAACCAGGCCAGAGCTATCTGTGCAGGCTGTGTGCCGACTTGCCTGGCGATTCTTGTTAGTGCTCCGCGCGGCTTTGCCAGGTCGCCGGTCGCGAGCGGAGACCATGGGATGAAGCCTAAGTGATTGTGCGTGCAGTAGTCCAGCACCTCCTCGGAATCGCGAGACCCGAGGTTGTACTGATTTTGCACCGTGGCGACGGTAACAATGCGACGCGCTGCTTCGATCTGTGAAACATTGACTTCTGAAAGCCCAACGTGCCGGATCTTGCCTTCTTTCTGAAGATCGCCGATACCTTGGGATCGACACGATGCAACTGGAACAGATCAATGCGCTCGAGGCCCAACCGTCGCAGACTCATCTCGCATTGCTGTCGCAAATAATCAGGTCTTCCCAATGGAACCCACCGGCCGGGGCCAGGTCGGGTAAGACCCGCCTTAGTAGCAATAACCATCCCTTTGGGATAAGGGTGTAAGGCCTCCCGAATCAGTTCTTCACTTACACAAGGTCCATACGAATCCGCCGTGTCGATAAAGTTGATGCCGAGCTCGGCCGCTCGACGCAACACTGCGATTGCTTGTGCTCGATCGGCTGGCTCGCCCCAAACACCAGGCCCTGTCAGTTCCATGGCACCGAAGCCGAGCCGATGAACGGCAAGATCACCACCGATTGCAAACGTGCCACTGCTGACGGCAGGTTTGGCATCCTTCACCGCAGCGGTTGGTTTCGCAACCATGTGCTGTTGGATAGCTTCAATGGTCTTGCTCATAACCGTCCGCCTTATTCTCCCTCTCCCTGCTACTCCTACTCATGCTCGTGTCGATGCTCATTCACCTCACACGTCAGGCAGGAGTCTGATAGGTGCCAGGGCTGCGAGGAGTAGCACGCCACTCGGGTTTGCGCTCCTTATTCGCCTTGGCCAAGGCGTCTCGCACGCCATCAGCGTCAAAGTCAGCGGCATAAACCGGTGTATCGGGCTGTTGCCGCCAGGATTCATCCAGTGTACCAGCATCAACACCATCGAATCCAAGTTCGTCGATCAGCCGCAGTACAACCGCCTTCGCCGCGGGGTCATCGCCCGCCACCGGTAGCGCAATACGCCCGGGGCTGCCTGGCGGTCGCCCCAGTTTGTAAAGGTGCTCGGCATAAATGTTGTTGAACGCTTTAACCACAGGACGGCCCAGTTGCTGTTCTACCCAGCGACTTTCGGTCATGCCGTTTTCAATTCCGTCAATGCGACCATCACGTTGCTGCGGATAATAATTGCCCGTGTCCACCACGACCACATTCTTCGGTGTTTTCGCGAACAAGCCGGCTGGTAGCGATGGAATGTTTTTCAGCGGAATCGTCACAATAACTACCTCACCGGCCTGGGCGGCTTGCTCGACCGTAACCGGAGTCGCGCCGGTCTCACTCGCCAACTCGGCCAGCGTCTCCGGCCCTCTCGAATTCGCGACAAACACCTTGTGGCCAAGCGCGGCGAACCGCCGAGTCAGTGTGCCGCCAATATTCCCTGCTCCAATAATACCGATTTTCATAATTGTCTTCCCATTCAACTTCGTATCAGGTCAAGTTCTGACCTTTAAATTAGATGAAATCTCGCACCATTGCGCGTGCGGGAGATTTTTCGCTATCCCAAAAGTAATAATCCTTCCGTCACGCTGTATTAGTGGCAAGCGTTGCAATCCGCTGGTAGAGAAAACCGTCAAACGCTCGCTTGTGTTCATTGCGCAAAATAGATGCGCTCGACAAAGCGCGGCCATATCCCATTCGGGGACGTTTTGGATCGCCTTATCCCTCATTGGGATAAACCTCTAGAGCTTAACTGCGGGATCTGGCTCGCGCTGACGGCTGATAACTTGCTGCGCTGGCGTTTTTTCCTTACGCCCGGCGAAGAGGCGCTCGATGACGTAAAAGGTCACCGGGATAAGAAAGATGGCGATGCCTGAAGCAGCGATCATTCCGCCGATGACAGTCGAGCCTAGCACGCGGCGTGCAACAGCACCTGAACCGCTGGCAAACCAAAGCGGCAGAAGTCCGAAGATGAAAGCAAACGAAGTCATCAGGATGGGGCGAAGACGGAGGCGCGCGCCTTCGAGGGCAGCATCTAGGAGCGCCTTGCCTTTCTCGTATTCGTCCTTCGCGAATTCGACAATGAGGATCGCGTTCTTCGCTGCCAAGCCGATTAGCATGATCAGACCAATTTGCGCGTAAATATTGTTTTGCATCCCGCGCAACCAGAGTGTTGCAAACGCACCGAACACCGCGATCGGCGTCCCGAGTAGCACGCTGAATGGCAATGACCAGCTTTCATAAAGTGCGGCGAGGATCAGAAACACGAAAATGAGTGATATCCCGAACACGACAGTCGGGGATACACCCTGCTGCGCTTTCTTTTCCTGAAACGATAACCCAAGATAGTCGTAGCCCATCTCCTTGGGCATTGTTTGCCGAAAAGTTTCCTCGAGTGCGTTCATGGCCTGGTACGAGCTGTAACCAGGCGCGGCAGAACCGTTGATCTGAGCCGAGCGGTATTCGTTGTAACGCAACGTGAATTCCGGACCGGCCGTGTTCTGGATAGTTGAAATGGCATCGAGCGGGACTGGGTCGCCATTGGAGTTGCGCACAAAGAACTGTCCCACGTTTGTGGCGGTGGTGCGGTAATCGCCTTCGGCCTCTATGTATACCTGCCATGTACGCCCGAATCGATTGAAGTAGTTCACAAAAAAACCGCCCATGAATGTCTGCAGGGTCTGATAGACCTGGCCGAGGTCGATCCCCTGCTTGATGACTTTGTCGCGATCGACGTTAACGAAAACCTGCGGAACGTTCGGCAGAAACGTCGGAATAAGAGTGCCTAGCTCCGGCCGTTTACGCGCCGCGTCCAGAAACGTCTTCAGATTTTGGGCGAGAAAGGCGACGTCTTTGCCGGCGCGATCTTCCAAAATGAATTGGAATCCGCCGGAAGTGCCCACGCCCGGAATCGCCGGCGGTGGAAACGCGAACGCCAGACCTTCGGTAAGACCGGCGAGCTGTTTGTTAATGTTCGCCTTGATGGCGGCGTATTGTTCTTCGGGCTTGCTCCGTTCGCTCCAGGGCTTGAACGTGACGAAGAAGAACGC
>QHOR01000299.1 GCA_003219395.1 Verrucomicrobiota bacterium
CGGCGCGGCCGCCCATTGAAACGCCACCATCGACTGGTCCGTCGTGGCCGCTCGATTATTCGGCGTGTAATGCACTTCGAAGATCAGATCGCTGTGCTTGGGAATCCGCACGGCCTGCTCGGGAGGATAAGTCTTCGCGTTGTACGTGTCTCCGGGAACAAAGTCATTGATCACCTGGGCCCGCTCGCCGTTCAGTCCATAGAGAAACAGCATCGCTGCGAACCCGTCATATTTCTGGTCGCTTTGCGACGGCGCAAGGTGCAGCGAAATGTGATGCACGACTTCGGGATTTCCCGGCTTCACCTCCACCGCCCGAAACCAGCGGTCCCGATCGTAGTCGAGCCGGACGCGAAAGAATTGATACTCCAGCGTTCCCGATTTGGGCACCTGGAACGGCGCAGGCAGACGATAGACAAAGTCCGGCTTGCCGATGGCCCACTCTGCGTGCGCGGGCCAACGTACGGGAGGCGGCGCATCGCTCTTGTTGCCCTCTGCCGACCCACCATCGATCCAGGCGACGATGGTTTCGATCTCGTCTTTTGAGAGCCGCTTATCGTTCAGCAGCTTCCCATATTTAGGATTGAGAGTGCCGTGCCAGGGCGGCATGCGACGGTCAATCACCACTTCGCGAATCTTCTCCGCGTTGAAAGCGACGTCGTCAAACGTGATCAGCTCGAAGGGCCCCGGCCCCTGCTGCCGATGGCACACCTGGCAGTTCTTTTGAACGAGGGGCGCGACGTCCTTGTAATACGTCACAGCGCGAGGAGTCCGTTTGGGCGCGCTGCGTTCAAGCGGACACCCGGAAGCAGGCACGTACGATCGCGCGACCGGCTCGCCCTTCACCAGCGCCTGCAGCGCGTCTTTGAGATAATTCTCGCTCGGGCTGCCGCGGCCACCGTGCCGCGCGTATTGATTGTCGATCGCCCCCTGATACTTCTTTTCCTGTCGTGAGTCCAGAACGACGACCTCTGGAGTGGTGCTAACCTCCAGCCGGTCCGCTAAACGATGGTCCACGTCCTGAAAAACGGGAAAAGGAATGTCCTCATCGTGCGCGTGCGCCGCCATGTGGAAGACAGTCACACCGACGTCGGAATAGATTCCGAGGAACTGGACACCTTGCGACCGATACTCGGCGTGCAGCTCTTTCAGCCGCGGCAAATACTGTCGGGCGACCGGACATTCCGTCCCCAGGAAGACCAAGACGATCCCGCGGGAGTTTTTGCCAACGAATTCGCCCAAATCGTGGACGCCCGAATAAATGCTCTTGAGGTGCGGCCGTTGTGACGCCCTCACCGATTCCGCGGGCGGCGCGGCTTGGAGCGCAGCAGTCCATGCCGCAATCGACAATAAAATCAAGATGTATCTCATGGTGTCGTGTGCGGCCTGGCAACCATCGACCCGCACGGGACGCGGAATCGGTCCCCTGGCCCCTCGCCTCGTGCAACCTGTGTGCCGAAAAATGCGACGACTCTTCAAGAACCCGGCAGTAACGCCGTTATCCTCCACTTTAGTGCGCATCACATAGAAATGCAGCCGTCGTTTCGCCGAAAAGACGTGATTTGAGCCGGCGCTGACACTGTTCGGCCGTGCGACACGTACTAGCCAATCTGACACGGACGCCCGCGCATGGCGCGCAGCAATGACTCTGCCTGTCGCGCACGGGCTCGCCCAACGATTAGCGGTCCAAGCCTGACCCTTGAACTAGTTCAGCGACGTTTGCAAGCGACTGAGGGCGATGCGTAGCGCATCTTCGCGGGCGGCGACGAGGGCTTGCTCGTAAGCTTGCTGCTGGGCAGCAAGTTGGAGCGCCAAGGGATTAGTTGCCGGAGCGAGTTGACAAACGGCAAAACCAGCAGGGAGGAGCGGGGCCGCCGCAGGGGCGGCATCGAACGAATAACCAGAAATGCGGTTTGCAAACACAGCAAGAACCTCCAACAAACTGCCTGCTTTACCCAGTCGCTGAATTTCCACCTTAATTACGCACGAACCGGAAGTCAAAATAGACGACTAAGTTTATCATCATTATTATATCGTCATATCCGCTAGCGAGTAGCCTGCAAATTGCGACCCGCTCTGAGGATTTCCCGAAATCCAATCAGCACAAGCGTTAAAGACTGAATCTTTTATTGACAGCATTCGCCGGTGCGTGCTACCAATTTGAGTCTAAGGAGGCTGACTGCACCCCAGGGAGGCGGTTTTGGAGTGGGGTGAGTCGCTGACTGGACACAAAGTTCGTGTGGTTTTTTTCGGGGATCAGGTGCATCGGATCGGTCGCGTTGACCGGCGCCCCGGTGGACCCCTCACACCAAAAGGAGTGCTGCTTATGTCCAGCGCTGTCATGGAACGTCGGGGTGCTTTTGCGACCGGAGCGGCGCCAGCCTTTCCGTCCAATGCCCCCACCACCGCCCCCGCGCAAAACGTGTGCGTGGTGCCGCGGTGTGAACTGAAGTTCGAGAAGTGCAAGGGTGGCCTTCGCATTGCAACTGCAGCGACGCCGTCGCCTGCGGCACGTTGCAGAGCCTTTGTCAAGCCTTGTGCGACGGCACCTGCTCGTGCTGCTGCACCTGGAATGGCATCCAGGTTTGCAACATCAACCTCTGCTGCGGCCACTGCAAGTGCGAGAACACGAAGGAAGGTTGCTGCATCACCTGCACCAGCGGCGACGCCAAGTGCTGCGAGATGCTCCAAGCCTGCTGCGATTGCCTCGAATGTTGCTGCAAGAGCGGCTGCTGCTGCTACGTGTGCTTCGGCAACACCTGCTGCTGCTGTGGCACGTGCGCCGCGTAGGTTGTCATTACACGAATTGCCCTCGGGCAGATCGCGTGCAAAAAATCTCGGTCGATTCACAAAGCGCAGGCCCGCAGACCAATCTGCGGGACCTGCGTTTTTCTTTTGTCGAATGCGCTTCGTCCATCGACCTAACCGTTCAAGCACTCCGGCCCGCTAGAGCTTCGCGAGCGTAATGCGAGCTTGCTCCGCGGTTGGCGTGCTTTCATATTCACGAAGCACGGTCTCCAGCCAGCGACGCGCTGCATCTGTGCGGCCCGCTCGCCACAGTTGATGGGCCACTTGAAACTTGGACGCGGCCAATTCCTCCTTGATCCATTGCTTCGCCGCTGACGCCGTAGCGACCGACTTGCTACGCACCGCCTGCCACTGTTTTGCCGCCCAGCGCTCGTTTTGAAGGCGGTGCGACTCGCACGACTGATACCGCGACTCGAAATGGTCAGTCGCCTGCCTCGCCAACTCGTTGAGTGATGGCGTGCTGCTGATGTAAACCTCGCCAGGCGAATTGTCGATGATGGGAACGATCTGACGAGCCAGTTGCATAGGGGCCACTCGCCGTACACTCCCGCATTGAGCCGCCGCGGTTGAAGAAAGTACCACAGCCAAAGAAGATCCAACCAACAGGGTGCGAACGAACATAGCAATGCTCCATCGCCCCTGGAGCTTGCATTTTACGATTCCCTGTTGAAAAGAAAATGGCTATTGGCTGAAAAGGATCGAACCCACGGTTCACGCCGCCGGCTTGATGGCCCCTTTGGGCGTGCGAAGGTTGAAGAGCCCGAAAATCTCATGCTGTGAAAGACCCAGCGACGCGGGCGCGGAGTTTTCGCCGATGATCTGCGCGAACAACTCGCGTTTGTGCTGGAGCACTTCGTTGATTCGCTCTTCGATCGTCGCCAGGCTGAGCATCCGCGTGACGGTAACCGGCCCGGCAGCGCCAATGCGGTGGGCGCGGTTGATTGCCTGGTCTTCCACGGCCGGGTTCCACCAGCGATCGAACAGAAACAC
>QHOR01000096.1:0-8334 GCA_003219395.1 Verrucomicrobiota bacterium
AAGCCGGTAAGGTCTAACGATTAACGAGAATTATGGCTGACCCAGAGAATTCCACCAACTCAAGCCCAGAGGAGCCGAAACCGAAGGAGCCCACATCCGTGGCAGGTCCCGCTGCTCCGGGCGAAGGCGAAAAACCGGCAGCGCCAAGGAGTGACGTGGTTGCGAAGCCTGCTAAAAAATCGTCGGGCAAACAAAAAAAAGAACGGCCAGCCACTGCAGGGACACCAGCTTCAGAAAACCTTTCGCTTTCAAGCGATCAGGTCGAGAAGCCAAAGATCGTCAAGGCGAAGGGCAGCAAGAACGTTCATTCGGGAATCGCGCATGTGCTTTCGACGTTCAACAACACAATCGTGACGATTACCGATACGAAAGGTAACGTGATCGGATGGTCGAGTGCTGGCAAAGTCGGTTTCAAAGGTTCGCGCAAAAGCACCGCCTATGCGGCGCAGATGGTTGCTCAGGACGCGTCCCGCCAGGCAATGGGCCATGGGCTGAAGGAAGTGGAAGTGTTGGTAAAGGGACCGGGAGCCGGACGTGAATCCGCAGTGCGGGCGTTGCAGGCAGTCGGGCTGGATCTCACGGTGATCCGCGATGTTACCCCCGTGCCACACAACGGTTGCCGCCCACCAAAACAACGCCGCGTGTAGACCTCGCTTGACGCTTAAACGATTTAACCTTTTCAACGCTGTAACCACGCATGGCTAGATACACAGGACCCAAAACCAAGGTAAGCCGCCGCTATGGTGTGCCGCTTTTCGGTTCTTCCAAGGCATTGGAACGAAAAAATTATCCGCCTGGAATGCATGGACCCAGAGGTTCCCGGCGCAAGCAATCGGATTATGCCATTGCGCTCGGTGAGAAACAGAAGCTCCGCTATCAGTACGGGCTGCTAGAGCGCCAGTTCCGCCGGGTTTTCCAGAGCGCGCTGCGTAAGCGCGGCGTGACGGGTGAAACTCTCCTCCAACTCTTGGAGACACGCCTCGACAACGTCGTTTACCGTCTTGGCCTTGCGAACACGCGTAGCGCTGCGCGTCAGTTGGTGTCGCACGGCCACGTGCTCGTCAACGGCCGGAACGTTAACATCGCGTCGTACAACGTGAAGGCAGGCGATGAAATCGCAATCAAAGACAAACCGAAATCCCGTCAACTCGTGCTCCGCAACCTGGATCTTACGCAAATTGTTCCCGTACCCGACTGGCTAATAGTTGATCGCGACGGGCTGAGTGGGAAAGTCACGCGCATCCCGACCCGGGAAGAAATACAGCCAATCGTGAACGAGCAGCTCATCGTAGAGCTGTACTCGCGATAAAGCATCCACATCGTGCATTGCTTATTCGGCGAGTTCCCTGGATAAAAGCACAAAGATACAGGGAAGTGGTTCTGGCTGTGTCGTTAGGCGGTTTGGCGACGAGAAACAGCATTGTGAGGGTCGCACCATGGAACCTTGGCTTTGCCTTTGGAAATCTCTACGGAAACATTGGAAACGTCGGACTACCCTTCGCGAGCACGCGACTCCGTCCGATAGCAAATGGACATGCGTATCGAAGTCGCTCGTGTTATTCAGTGTCCCTTGAGCCTTTCGGCCAATGTGACCGCTGTTAGTCGATTCAATTCTCTTAAATGCCTAGACAGTCATTCGATTAAGAACGCATCAGGTAGCAAGGTGAAAACATGAACCAGACATCGCAATGACATGCCTTAGTACCGCGCTGTTTTGTTTTCCAGTGGCTCAAACTCCTTATTTGTGCCACCACTTGAGCGCCAAACGAGGGGATGATTTGAAGGCGACTGACGCAGCTGCCTCTACACGCTATTTTGCAACAATTCGAGCGCCTTATCGTAGCTGCGGCGCTGAAGGTAATGCGCCAGCCGCGGATCGACTGGCTGCGGAAGCGTCGTCTGCAGTTTGTCGATCTTCTCTGACACCGCACGCAATCGTGCCAGGTGTGTCTCTGCGTCGCGCCGGCTTTCTTCGTCGTGAATGATGACGAGGCGTTCTCGCAAGGCTTGCGCCAAATCGACGAGAGCAGTTTCCATTTTATCGACCATATATTGGCAGTAATTCAAAATGAATTCCGCAATTCATTCGTGCGTATTCGTGTTTAAAGGCTCTGTACCTAACCGCCGTCCGCCTCTGAAAGCAGTTGTCGCCGAGCTTCCAGCCAATCAGACTCAGCGTCGCCGGGCAGCGCGAAGCGACGTCTTCGCTCCGAAATGAAGTAGGCTCGCAGACGAATCGCTTCGTCCGATGGAGATGCGGTCCCGTCCGCCTCCCGTGGCATTGAAGTGTTTCCTATACCAGCGGTTTTGCTGGCCTTGGTTTCGCGTGATTTTCGAGTCGCCGCGGCACGGCGCGGCCTGCTGCCTTTACCAGGTTTTACTGTGAAAGAGCCGCCGGTCTCCGAAGGCGTCGCGTTTTTAGCTTGGACAATTTTCTTTTTCTTCAGCACAAATTTTATGGTTGGTGACTTTAATTCGTTTAGCGTTCATCCATTAGTTGGCAAGTGCTTTCTCGCGCTTCGCCGATCGAGGAGTTAAATTTAGAAATTTCGGTCACATGAGACATTTTGTTTTCCGCTGGATTGCGACCACAATTGCCGTGTTTGTGGCTGCCCCGATTGTCGGAATCAACTACGGCGACCGCCTGGGTTGCCTGCTCGGCGCGTCACTTCTGCTGGGCATCATCAATGCTTTTATTCGTCCACTCCTTCTGTTGCTCAGTCTGCCTTTGATTCTCGTTACGCTGGGGCTTTTCATTTTGATCATTAACGCGCTGATGTTGAAATTCGTGGGCGAGATCGTCCCATGTTTTCAAGTTCCAGGTTTTTGGCCGGCGTTTTTCGGCGCGATTATTATTTCGATTGTCAGCTGGCTGTTAAGCGCATTTTTTCGTGGCAGCGACGGACGTGTTCACGCTCTCACCCATCATACCCAAATTAAGCGTGTGCGAGGGCGGGTAATTGAGCGGTAACGACGAACCGCAGATCGCGATTAGTGCATCGAGAATCGAGATTGGTAATTCGGAAGTTGGATCATCCATCACGCATTAAAGAGCAAACCTGTTTAACTATTCAACGAATCAGGCGGGCCCGCCCAAATACTTGCTCAATCGCGACCGTAGTTCGGTGCGCGCGCGAAAGAGAACGCTTTTCACCGCGGGAACGGAGAGGTCGAGAACCTCGGCAATCTCGTCGTAGCTAAGCTGCTCATATCTTCGAAGCACCAGTGCCATGCGCTGCGTCTCTGGAAGCTGGAGGATTGCTTCTTCAATTGTTTGCTGAAGTTCCCCTTCCAGCAGGGAAGCATCGGGAGCCAGGTTCGCCTCGTCTTTCAATGGCGGATCTTCTGCGCCCGATTCCGGCTGAAGTGGAATATGCGCGTGACGCTTGGCGCGGCGTAACTCGTTGAAAACGAGATTACGCGTAATTTTTAATAGCCAGGTCGTGAATTTTGCCCGCGGGACATAACGGCGCGCGCTCTTCCACACCCGAATAAATACCTGCTGGGCGATGTCTTCCACATCGGAATTGCTACCGAGCATCCGCGCCACCGTGCCTGCCACCAAAGCTTGGTGTTTCTCGATGAGTTGCTCGAGCGCCGCGGTGTCGCCTCGACCGATAAGCTGCATCAGCCGCACGTCGGCGGCGTCTTCTTCCGATCTCCCTGTATTTTCATGATCGTTACGAGCCATCGGTCACTGTAATTTACTCGGCCTGGCGGTTTTGCTCATGCCCAACGCCCCGCTGTGCATCAAGAGCAACGAGCAGCACACCGACGCACTTCCACAGCTTCATTAGACGTTTGCGTCCAGCGTATTTTGGTAAAAAATGCAACTCTCCAAAATTCGTCCTCCATTACATTCGTGGCCGCCATGGTTTTTGTTGCAAGGCTCAGCCGGCCTGTGCATGCTTGATTACCGAGGGCGTGCCTCTCAGTCTCCGCATGAATTACCAGCTTATTCCGAAAGAACTCAGGCCCATTGCAGAAAAGGTTGAGGCACGGCAGCGGGTTTCAGAGGCAGACGCTCTCATTCTGTATAGCGCAAACGATCTTAATGCTCTTGGAATGATCGCCAACCTTGTCCGCGAACGAAAGAATGGGAATTACGCCACTTACATCCACAACCGTTACATCAATTATTCCAACATTTGTATCTTATCCTGCCAATTCTGCGCTTTCGCTGCCAAAAAGCGCGACGCGCACGCTTTTGAATACGCCATCGACGAAATTATTCGAGTGGTAGAAGCTGCGCTTCCGCTCGGAGTCACCGAGGTGCACATGGTAGGCGGACTGCATCCCACACTGAAGAAAGAATGGTATCTGGATCTTTTGCAGAGGCTGCGCGCACTCGCGCCGAATCTTCACATCAAGGCTTTTACTGCGATCGAGGTTCGGCATTTGGCGCACCGGATTTTCCGGATGCCGATCCCGGAAACGTTGGAGACTTTGCGCGCCAACGGTCTGGGCTCCATCACCGGTGGTGGCGCTGAAATTTTCGATCCTCTTGTGCGCCATCAAATCTGCCGCGGCAAAGAAACTGCCGCTGAATGGCTCGACGTTCATCGAACCTGGCACTCGATGGGCGGTCGCAGCACCTGCACCATGCTCTACGGGCATATCGAGACGCTTGCTCAGCGGGTGGATCATTTGCGGCAGCTTCGACAATTACAAGATGAGACCGGTGGATTCACCGGCTTCGTTCCTTTTGCTTTCGAACCTACTCAATCCCATGGAATCCTCTCCCAAGTCAAACGCATCTCCGCGTTTGAGCAGCTGCGCAATCTGGCGGTGAGCCGTATTTACCTGGATAATATCGATCATTTGACCGCTTATTGGGTGAGCCTTGGGTTGCCTCTCGCGCAGGTATCGCTCAGCTATGGCGTCGACGATCTGCATGGCACAATTTTGGAAGAAAAAATCTTCCATATGGCAGGCGCAACTACTCCGCAGCAGCAAACCGTGGCTGCTCTCGAACATGCTATTCGGGAAGCACGCCGCGAGCCGGTCCAGCGTGACAGTCACTATCGACATTTGAATGGCGCAAGCCAGGGGGCGCAGGCTAACGAGCCTGCATTGGTCTGCGCGTGATGGTTAGTAAGAAGTGAGAGGCGTGAGAAATTCCAATGCAGTCTTTGTCAATCGCGCTGTTCTGACTCCTCGCTAATAACATTTCACGTTGAAATCTCTCCGCATCGGTTGCGTAAAATATCTCAACGCGCGGCCGCTCGTCCGCGGCTGGCAAGGCAAAGTGAATTTCGATCACCCGTCAGCGCTCTGCAACGAGCTCGCTGCTGGCAAACTTGATGTTGCGCTTGTCTCCAGTTTCGAATTTCTGCGTAACCCGATCTACCGGATCATTAATGATGTTTCTGTTTCCTCGAACGGACCGGTTTACAGCGTAATCGTTGCGCACCGCGGCAAAATTGACGAGATCAAACAGATAGAACTCGATCCGGCATCAGAAACTTCCACCAATCTTTTGCGCTGTTTGCTGATGGAACTCCGATTAAATCCGCGGTTGATTTCGGGAAGTGGAGACTGCCAACTTGCCGTTGCTGACACCCTGGCAGCGACAGGCAACGCGCGGCTGCTCATCGGCGATCAAGCCATTCAATTTCGGCAAAAGTACACTCCCGAATTTTCTTTCTGGGATCTTGGCGAACAATGGAAGAAACTTTTCAACCTGCCGTTCGTTTACGCGCTCTGGCTTATTCGTCCTGAAGTCGGCGAAGCAACGCAAATCGCCAATCTGTTGCGCGGCGTGCGCGATGCAAACGTTGCGAATCTCGACGACTTGGTCGCAGAAGTTCTAACCAGAGTCGCCGACAACCGCAAATGGAGCGGGGTCGATCGCGAATTCCTGTCACGCTACTACACCGAACATCTTCAATTCGGGTTTGGAGAAAGAGAAAAGGAAGGGCTGCGAATCTTCGCAAATCTTTGTACAAACCATGGTCTGCTTCCAAGGCCCGATGTCGCATTGCATGTTGTTTAGCGAGCGAGTTCGTTCGCGAAGAACTGCCGGCTTTGCCTGACCAAGGCCAAGATCCAGGTCATACAGTTTCCAGCCCCAACCTGTGAAACGGAATCGAAGTTTGATTCCTTCTCGTTCGACAACAAAAGTGCCAGGACCTGTAAAGAATGCGTGTTTTACTTTCGACCAATCGTCAGCTTTGGCGGTCGGAAAACGGAACTGTTGCGGCTGTTTGAGGCTTTTCAGAACCTCCGGTTTGGATATCAACGCCGCAATGCCTTCCGGAGTGACGTAAGCGTCAACGATGGTGTCGATTAGCGTTGGGCCAAGATGATTCCACCACTTGTCACCCGTTGTCCGCTGAGTGAACCGTGCAACAAGCTGTTTCTTTAACGAACTTCGAATCGCCGGAAAGTCCATGCGTGAACTCAAAGCCGCGCTGTCGCCAGATCGAAGTGCTGCTGTGAATCGCCAGAATGAAAAGTATGGCGACGCTGCGTAGACCAACAGAAGAAGAATGCAGGTGACCAATAACCAGCGGAATCTCATTTCAAAGTGATTGTCTGCGCTCCGGCTGAAATCACTGGCCCGAATTTCGGCAAATCTTTACTGGAGGGCACCGGTCCAATTTTCGACATGGAAGAATTCGCCGGCTTCAGTGGTATGCGGCCCGCTACAAAACCAGTATCGTTTTAATCATTGCGGTTTTTGGTGTGAAAACCATTCTCTGTCGATGGAGATCGCCATGAGCGACAGATAATTGATCGTATCTTGTCAGAGGACTTTCCGCAAATAAACTGATCGGTGCAGAGCCGCGTAGATGGCAATCCAAGTAATACAGAGGTGGCCAAAAGTTTTACGCCGCAAAACCGCGCAGAGGAAAATTCAGTTGCAGCGCGGTGTTCCGGGAAATTTTCGCGGCCGCAAAGCCGGTGGATAATCGCGGAACGTGAGAATCTGAATGGTAGTGCGATTTCCTGGCAAGAAATTTGTGGGTCAGAGTGCATCGCGCGCTTGCTTTCGCGGAAAGGCTTTCGCTGCGTCGAAGACGTGGACGCATTTTTGCGGCCACGTTTAGGCTCGTTGAGCGATCCATTTTTACTGCCTCAAATGAAGGCTGCTGTTTCCCGGGTCCTCGCCGCCTTGGATCGACAGGAATGCATCGTGCTCTTCGGTGATTATGACGTGGACGGCGTGACTTCACTGGCCTTGCTCGCCGAAATGTTGCGCGGATACGGTGCAGTTCCGGAAATGTTTTTGCCGTTGCGTATGGAGGAGGGCTACGGTTTGAGTGCCGAAAGCATCGAGCGTTGTCTCGGCCAATATCGACCGCAACTGCTAATTGCCGTTGATTGCGGGACGTCATCGCTGAAGGAGATTCGCGATCTTCGGGAACGCGGCGTGGACGTCGTCGTGCTTGATCATCACGAGCCGAAGTCGGGATTACCCGACTGCATCGCCGTCGTAAACCCGAAAACAACCAGCTGCGGATTCGACTATCTCTGCAGCGTTGGCATTGTCTTCAAACTTTGTCACGCCTTGCTGAAAACAAGACCGCTGCCTCAGTTCGATTTGAAATCCAAGCTCGATCTTGTGGCGCTCGGCACCGTGGCAGACATCGTGCCGCTTCGTGGGGAAAACCGCGTTTTGGTGCAGCGCGGCGCAATCGAGATTGCGCGAAGCCCACGCACTGGCTTGAAGACATTGATGCGAGTTGCCGGTGTGAGGTCGCCAGTTTTGCCTGAGGACATTGGTTACCGACTTGGTCCGCGATTGAACGCTGCAGGACGTCTAAGCACAGCGGAGAAATCCTTACGTCTGTTGCTCACTGACGACGATGGCGAAGCAACGAGGCTCGCGGCAGAGCTCGACGGGCAAAATCGCGAACGTCAGGATGTGGAAAAACAAATTTTCGACTCAGCGATAGAGAAGCTATCGGATCGGTTCGACGCTGCGCGCGACGCAGCAATCGTGATTGGGGCATCCGGCTGGCATCACGGAGTCCTCGGCATTGTGGCGTCACGCATTGCTCGAAGGCATCATCGACCCACAATCCTTATTGGCTTTGATGAAAATGGAATCGGCAAAGGAAGCGGACGAAGTATCGAAGGATTGAACCTCGTCGAAGCATTAAGCTGCTGCGCGGAGAACCTCGATAAATTCGGTGGACATGAAATGGCGGCCGGTCTTGCACTGCACGAGGAAAATTTCGAGCGCTTTGCTGAAGCATTTCGCAAAGCTGCACGTGACGTCCTTTCCGAAGAAGCTCTTCAGCCCTGCGTGCGAGTGGACGATGAGCTGGCGTTCGCCGAAATCGACATAGATTTTCTGCGGTGGCATGAAATGTTGCAGCCGTTTGG
>QHOR01000096.1:8421-10960 GCA_003219395.1 Verrucomicrobiota bacterium
CCATCGCCGCGCAGTGTTGTTTGACGGCGCGACGAATTCACCGCCACCAACGCCCTGGGACATCGCGTTTCGGATTCGCGCCGACGAGTATGACGGCGAAACTCTGGTGGCCATGCAGATTGAGGCGATGCGGCAAGCTGAACGCTGCCCTTGAACCGTGAACAGCCCGAGGTTATCCAACCGTTCAGAGATCAGTGCTGACGGATTACCGGCACCTGTGAAACCGATATCCAGCGGTGTTGCAATCTCTCAGTCACTGGAAGAACTAAGGTGGATCCCGCGTCCGAAGCTTCTCGCTCTGCGGCGGCTGGGCATCGAGACGGTAGAAGATTTGCTTACGCATTTTCCGCGACGCCACGAAGATCGAACTGAGTTTCCACAGTTTCCACGCGAGGAGAGTGAAGTTCCGATCTGTCTTTGCGGGGAGGTGGTCAAAACATCGCTTCGACGTTTCGGCGGTTGGAAGAAAATTTTCGAGGCTACGCTGCAAGAATCCAACCCGAACGCTCTAAGCGAGCCGCTGGTGTGCCGGTGGTTCAATCTGCATTACGTGCAGAAAATGATCGCTACGGGGCAGCGGATGGTGGTGTTCGGTAAGCCGCGGCTGCGCGGAAACCGAATTTGCATGGAGCATCCTGAGTTCGAGGTGATTGAGAATGACGAAGAAATTTCAATCCACTTTCGCAGAATCACCCCGATCTACCCGGCGACGGAAGGTCTTTCCCAGCGCGTGTTGCGCAGCATGGTTTACCGTGTGTTGGATGAACTTCCTTCCACTGACGCTGGATTGGAAACCTTCGCGCCCAGTAAGCTTGCCAAGGGCGAGAGACGAGACGCGATTCGAGCGATTCATTTCCCGGCTAGCTGGGAAGCCCGTGACGCCGCGCATGAGCATCTGGTGCTCAGCGAATTCTTCGCCATGCAAATGCTGATTGCGTCGCGACGCGCCAATGCTTCGATTCGACACGGGGCGAGGCACTGTGGGACGGGCGAGCTCCTTGATACATTTGTCAAATCGTTACCGTTCCAGCTGACTGCTGCGCAATCAAAGGTGATCGGTGAAATCCGCCACGATCTGGCGGCGAGTCATTCGATGAATCGTTTGCTACAGGGAGACGTGGGTTCAGGAAAAACCGCTGTGGCTATCGCAGCAATGTTACTCGCAGTCGAGGGAGGTTTTCAGGCCGCGTTTATGGCGCCTACGCAAATTCTGGCGGAGCAACATTATGATGTCCTACGGCGCTGGTTGGAACAGCTGGGCGTAAGCGTGGCACTGCGAACTGCTGCGCGCCAGGAAGAAAGCGGACCGTTGCCGCTATTTAGGCGGATTGAACATGCGGGGAGCGCACGCTTGCAGCGTGCTGGCGATGGCATTTTGCCATCGCGAACTTCTTCTGAAACCCATTCAACACCCGGTGCGCATTACTCCCGCCGTCGTCTGCCACATTTCGAAAAACCCTGGGTGATTTACGCGGTGACAATCGCAACCAGGCGTCGGCGCTGCCTGAGTCCGAAAGCTCGAACGGTTGTCTTGAACGCATGGCGTTATTTTCACAACGGCCGCTACGAGCTCTTCGCCGTCTGCGTCATGCCGGACCATGTCCACGCTCTCTTTCAACCCTGGCCACAAAGCGAAGCTCCGGGCGACGAGACGAAATTCTGGTCGCTGACCGAATTGATGCGGTCACTGAAATCATTTACCGCCCGCGAAATCAACCGCATGGAGGGAAAAACCGGAGCGGTTTGGGAGAAAGAAACTTTCGACCGGTACATTCGATCGGATCGCGATCTGGCGGAGAAGTTTCACTACATCTTGCGAAATCCTTGGAATGCTGGGATCGCCAGACAAAATGAGGAATACTCGTGGGTCTGGACGCCGCAGGATGAGATGCACCTTACGGGAAGTTCGTCGCCGCAAAATGCGGCGACCGGCACGCTGCAAGCGTGCGCTCCCCATACACCGTCCACCCGCGATGAGCCACAAATCATTGTTGGAACCCACGCGCTGCTGTACGACACAGTTTCATTTTCGAATCTCGGACTCGTTGTTATCGACGAGCAGCATAAATTTGGTGTTGCTCAGCGGGCCTTGTTGAGTGCGCACGAACCAGCGCCCGACGTGCTTGTGATGACCGCAACGCCGATCCCCAGGACGTTGACAATGACCATCTACGGCGACGTCAATGTCTCAATTATCGATGACATGCCGCGAAACCGGGGGAAAATCATCACCGCTGTGCGTGATGCGTCGAAGCTCGGCGAAGTGCTTGCGTTTTTGCGAACACAGTTAGAGGCCGGCCGCCAGCTTTATTTGATTTATCCGTTAATCGATGAAAGTGAAAAGCTTGATGCGAAAGCGGCCGCGGCCGAGTACGAATTGTGGAAGAAACGTTTGCATCCGTTTCGGTGCGATCTGCTGCACGGCCGAATTCCTGCGTCGGAAAAGCAGGAAATCATGGAGTGCTTTCGCAGCGGCGAGATCAAGGCGCTGATCAGCACGACCGTACTTGAAGTCGGTGTAGATGTTCCCAACGCCAGC
>QHOR01000096.1:10975-20293 GCA_003219395.1 Verrucomicrobiota bacterium
AAACGCCGAGCGTTTTGGTCTTGCGCAACTGCATCAGCTTCGCGGACGGATTGGGCGAGGGGAACACAAATCGTATTGTATATTGCTCACCTCGCCTAAAGCGAAAGAGGCTTCGGCAAAACTGGCAGTTCTGGAAAGAACAAGAGATGGGTTCGAAGTGGCAGAAGCAGACTGGGAATTGCGCGGCCCGGGCGACCTACTTGGCACCGCGCAGAGCGGCCTGCCTGCGCTTAAGATTGGTAACTTGACGAGGGACGCCGATTTGATGCGGCGAGCGCGGGCGACGGCGCTATCGATTCTGGAAAGGGACCCGCGCTTGGAATTGCCTGAGAATCAACGTTTCCGGCGCTTAATTGTCGAACAACAGGGACGAACCTTTTCGAACGTTAGTTGATGAAAAACTTTGCTAAATTTTTGCTATTTGTCCTGCTCGTTAGTGCCGGAATTTCTCTGCTGTACGACTATCGCCTGAAGCATGGCGGCCTGAATCTCCCTTCCGGCCGAAAGCCAGAAAAATACACGCTGGCATCGAATTCGAGCGTGGATCCAAAGCAAGTTCCGTCATTGGAGGCATTAAATCGTGAGCGGCGCGCTCTCGTTAAAAGCGTCATCCCGTCAGTTGTCGCGGTCAAAACGTCAAAAAAAATCGGTATTCGACAGGAATACGGACTTGATCCGTTCGAGTTCTTTTTCCAGAACCGACGGCAACTTCGTAGTCCGCGTGATGAGACTCTTGTGCAAAACTCGCTCGGCTCCGGCGTGATCGTGACGAACGAAGGCCATATCATCACAAACAGTCATGTGGTCACGGACAGGGAAGGCAACCAGGTCGATCAAATTGAGGTGCAGTTGAGCGATGGCCAGACGAAGAAGGCTCGATTAGTTGGCGCGGATTCTGAAGTCGATCTGGCTGTGCTCAAGATTGACGACCCGAATATCAAACCGCTCAAGCTGGCTGATTCGGACACGGTGCAGCCGGGAGATTTTGTCCTGGCCATTGGCAATCCATTTGGATTCGAGGAAACCGTGACGGACGGAATCATTAGCTCGAAAGGACGACCAAGTCGGACTGATTTTTTCGGAGATTTGATACAGACGAATGCCGCCATTAATCCCGGAAATAGCGGCGGACCGCTGATCAATCTTCGCGGCGAAGTGATCGGGATCAACACGGCAATCGCTTCGACTACTGGCGGCTCGCAGGGAATCGGGTTTGCCATTCCATCAAATACAGTCCGCACGGCGTTGGAAAGCCTCCTCAAGCAAGGACGAATCATCCGTGGTTATCTCGGGATCCAAAGCAGGGCGTTGCAGCCGGATGAGACCGGTTCGGATACCGATGGCGTGACGGTCGCGGAAGTGATGCCTGGGTCACCAGCGGCCCAGGCAGGCATTCAGCCTGGCGACGTCATCCGCAAGTTCGACGGCCATGAGGTAAAGAATTTCAATGCGCTGCGAACCTTCGTGGCCCAGACGCCATTAAACAAACAAGTGGAGCTCGATGTCATGCGCGGCCGAAAAGCGGTCAAGGTGACGACGCAGATCAAAGAGCAACCGATCGATTATCAAACTTCGGGAGTCACGCCCCGACGAAAGCAGCCTCAACCGCAGCCCCCAGGGCAACCGAGGAATCAAGAACCGGCCGACGGACCCCTCGCTTCAATTCACGTCGAAGAATTGACTCCTGAAATGGCACGCCAACTTGATCTCCCTGCAAATGTTCGAGGTGTTTTGGTTAGCGGAGTGGATCCTGACAGCGGGGTGGCCGAATTGCAGAAGGGGGACGTGATAGAGGAAATCAATCAACAACCGGTGACTTCAGTTGCAGATTACAATAAGATCGCTGCTGCGCTTGAGCCCGGCCAGCCCCAGGTGTTGTCGGTCTGTCGTCGCCGGATGCGCTCGTTTCTTGTCTTGCGGCCACGGTAGTTCATAGCGACGGCGCGCTGGGCCGTCCTGAGCTCGCAGTGCGACTGCCCTGCCGTTGCCTACCTGTTAACACGCCATCGCGTGACGCCGACAAACACCGGAAAGCATTGCCCAGAGCGCGTCGAGAACGCGATTCACCGACGCGTTCACCGATTCAAAATTTCGCTCGTTGATGTAACGGCTCAATATTTGACGTTCAGCGGCGGAATGCTCTCGATCTGCCTCGATGTGAACCGTGAAATATGCATAGTGCTCGGATCTGGTGAATCCATAGTGCTTTTTAAGCCCGTCAATTTTCGATTCACAAATCGATGGGATCTGACTTTCGTAGGCATACAGTGCGCCCAAACCTTCAGACGTCGATCCCTGCCCACACACTGAGCGAAATGTTTCAATCAGTTTTTTCGTCTCCGGCTCTCTCTCGATCCCAGTAAAATCGACGTCATCGACTCCGAGGGCTTGCGCAAACTTCTTCCAAAGTTCGGGGTGATTCGGCGACCCGGCCTCTTCATCGACTAAGTTACGGAGTAGTTGTTTGCGGGTTGCTTGGTCGTCGCACTGCGCGTGCACGGCGGAGAGATACGTCGGGAAAGCCGCGACGTGGTGATAGTATTGACGCGCATAATCCTTGAGCGCGTCCTTGCTTAGCTCACCGCGGGTCCACGCCAGATAAAACGGATGTTTCAAAAGATGTTTCTCCGCGATGTCATTGTCGATTCTGTCGAGATATTGATTCATAAAAACGAGGTTGTGTGCTTATAAACGCAGGTTATAACGCCGCAAGCAATTACTATATTTTTGAGAATAGCCCAACGTTGAACATAGGGTATTTTCCTTGCGCCATCAGCGCTAGGAACTTGCGGGCTCTCTCACGTCGAGTTCAGAATGTGTTTGATCCCACGAACAGGGATTACCACCCAGCCGGGCCGATTGTTAAGTTCGTAACCAATTTCATAGACAGCTTTGTCGAGCAAATAGGCTTCGATCATGATTTGAAGATCTTCGCTGTTTTGCGGGATGAAGACGGCGCTGCCCGTCGTCTCCAAGTAACTTTGTAAAAAGACGCTGCCAATGTGGCGATACCAGAGATCGGCCCACCGCTCCAGGAATGGGACATCTTCTTTGCGCATGGCCGGCTGCCAGAGAGCGCTGTAAGCGGCATATTGAAACGAACGCATCATGCCGGCGACATCACGGAGCGCGGAGCGTTTTAGTTTGCGTTCGCTGAGCGGTCGCGCCGGCTCACCTTCGAAATCGAGAATGACGAAGTCCTTTCCGGTGTAAAGCAGCTGACCGAGATGATAGTCGCCATGAATTCGGATTTTCGCCGCATTGGTGCGTCGGTCCAGGAGTCGTTTTTCGCGCCCGAGTATTTCTTGTTCCGCGCCGAGTATTTCTTTTGCCTCGTCGCGGAAGACTGCGGGAAGGTCGGCCAATTTCTTTTCCAAAAGGATAAACACACGTCGAAGCAATGCCCGCATATTTTGATAAACAGAGCGTTGCGCCATGGCGTTGAACGGCTCCGGCCGGAAGGCAGGATCGTCCGCATTTGAGGCGAGCGCGAGATGTAGCTCGCCGGTGCGTTGGCCGAGCAACTTTATTTTCTCTGGATAAACGCCGCCGATCAGCTCGTCGAGCAACGGGCCCGGTGGCGCGGTTTCGTTCTGAAGATCCGCCTTGCGGCCCAGGACACGTTCGTAATAGCGGCCAACTGCGTCCAAAGCGAGTGTCCAGACATCGCCTTCGCTGATAATGGCGCGCTGCAGAAGGCAAACGACCGTCGGTTCCGCTTTTGGCTGACGGTACTCGATCGCACCGACAAATGCCGGTACATTTGGGAATTTGGTGTGCTCTGTGAGGAATCGAGTTATCTCAACATCCGGATTGATGCCATCCTCGAGCTTGCGATAAAGCTTAAGGAAAAATTTGTTATCAAAGAGCATCGAAGAATTGCTCTGCTCTCCCGCCAAAACCTGTGAATTGTCGTAACTGACGGGCTGATCGGTTTCGATCGTTTTGGCAACGGTCCCGACAAGCTCGCCGGCTCGCGCTTTCATTTTCTCACCCTGAATAATCGCTGTGAGTAACTGCGATCGGCACTTCGGATCCCAGATGGCGTCGAAAAGAATATTTTCATCGTCGCCTTCAAACCGCGCGATGATTGCATGCGGCGCAGCTTGGGACACTGAGCGAGCAGCGTCTCCAGAAGCGATCTTGACCGGGAGCGCGTAAGTTTCATTCGGACCATCCAAATAACTGACTTCGAGGAACCAAAGTTGGGCGCCATCCCCACCCCCGACGATTGCCGGCTGCTCAACCACCTTCAGATGGCGAAAGGTCCGTGCCTTCGAACCGAACCAGCGGCATGTCTGAAGGTACTTCGGTAAAATTTCGCCTTCAATCGTAGAGCGTTGACCGTTGGCCAGGAGCTTTTCCAATTCCATAGGGGCGTTGATTACCGGTACCGCCCTCTTCCTTTGTGGGCGGCGCGCTTCGATCTGTGCCTGTAAGGCAAACCAGTAGTGAGCATGCGGACCCATCGTGATGACATAGCGAGATTTTCTAATTGGCCGAAACAGATTACGACTAAAAAGTTCCATCGGTATGCAGCCAGCGAAGCGGGACAGATCGAGTTCCGCCGACTGCGCGAAGCGCGAGAGATTTACCACGACCAGGATGGTCTCGTCCTGATATCGCCGAAGAAACGCGAGAACTTTGGGATTGTCCGGATACAGAAATTCAAGCGAGCCGCGCGAAAACGCTTTGAAATTTTTCCGCATGGCGATGACGCGACGTGTCCACCAAAGCAATGATGAGAGGTTCTTCTGCTGATTTTCCACGTTGACGGCTTCATAATGGTATTCCGGATCGATGGTGACGGGCAGATAGAGCTGCTGTGGGTTTGCCCTGGAAAATCCGGCATTGCGGTCCGGGCTCCACTGCATTGGGGTCCGGCAACCGTTGCGGTCCCCGAGGTAAAAATTGTCTCCCATGCCAATCTCATCTCCGTAATAAATGATAGGAGTGCCGGGCATCGAGAACAGCAGGATGTTGAGCAGTTCGATTTTGCGGCGGCTGTTTGCGAGCAATGGAGCCAGCCGCCGTCGAATTCCAAGATTAATCCGGGCGTGGGGATCGGTAGCGTAAACTCGATACATGTAGTCGCGCTCCTCATCCGTAACCATTTCCAGGGTTAGCTCATCATGGTTGCGCAAAAACATGGCCCACTGACACTGCTCGGGAATCGCGGGAGTCTGTTCCAGTATATCGATGATGGGAAAGCGATCCTCCATCTGCAGTGCCATGAACATGCGTGGCATCAGCGGAAAGTGAAAATTCATGTGCGATTCGTCGCCGTTGCCAAAGTAAGCCGCTGCGTCTTCAGGCCATTGGTTTGCTTCCGAGAGCAGCATGCGATTTGGAAATTTCGCGTCGATGTGAGCACGGAGCTTGCGCAGGTATTGATGTGTCTCCGGCAAATTTTCGCAGCTCGTGTTTTCTCGTTCGTAAAGGTATGGGATAGCGTCAAGGCGAAGCCCATCCACGCCCAAGCCCAGCCAGAAATCACAGACCTTCTCCACAGCGTCATGTACTGCCGGGTTATCAAAGTTCAGATCCGGCTGGTGCGAATAAAAGCGATGCCAATAATAGGCTTTTGCGACAGGATCCCACGCCCAATTTGACGTTTCGAAGTCTTTGAAGATAATCCGTGAATCCTTGTATTTTTCGGGCGTGTCACTCCATACATAGAAGTCTTTGTAGGCAGGATCATTGCTGGAAATTCCCGCGCCGGCTGCGGCTACAGCACGACGCGACTTTTGAAACCAAGGATTTTGATCGGAAGTGTGATTGATGACCAGCTCCGTGATGACCTTCAGATTTCGCGCATGCGCTGCGTCAAGGAACGCACGGAAATCGTCGAGAGTGCCGAAATTTGGGTTAACGTCGAAATAATCGGCGATGTCGTATCCGTCGTCCCGCAGGGGAGAGGGATAAAACGGCAGAAGCCAAACGGCGGTGATGCCGAGTTCCTGGAGGTAATCCAACTTCTCGATCAGTCCCCGAAAATCACCCATCCCATCCCCATCACTATCGCAAAACGTTTTAACGTGCGTCTCGTATATGATTGCGTCTTTGTACCAGAACGGATCCACGGTCGTTGGAGTCTCCCCTTGCGCCATGCGTTTAATCTTTGACGCACAAAGCACGCGACGCAATGACTGGATTTTGCCAAATCGAGGCGCCCACCGATCGATCTTTTATTTGTGGAGACTTAGGCTGCGCTTGGAAACAGGTGGACGAAGTAGTTTGCGCAGCTTAAGAGATTGAAATGGTGAGTTCGCGCGTGGTTCGCTAATTGATTTTGCAATTTCCTAACTTCTCATGAGACAATCGAAACTCATTTCTTCCCCGCGCCGCAAGCCTTCTGGAGCCGGGAAGGCAAGGAAACGGGTGCGCGTCACAAAAACAGGGGCGCGACAGTTCTCTGTCACCCCGCAACTCGAGCCCGGAGCGCCGAGCGACTTGGAGTTAATGAAAGCGATCCAATCGGAGAATCCGGAAGCGCTGGCTCAACTTTATGATCGATATAACGGAATTCTGAAGGCGCTTATTTTGCGAGTGATTCACAACGAAGCTGAGGCTGACGATCTGTTACAAGAGATTTTCATGGAAATTTGGAATCAGGCGAAAAACTTTTCGTCACAAAAGGGCAAACCACTTGGCTGGATGGTGACACTTGCGCGGCGACGGGCGATTGACGGCTTGCGAAGAAAGCAGGCATATGCGCGCGCAGAAGAACGCTTGCAAAACGAAACCGAACAACAGCCGGATGCGTGGGTTCATAATTCTACAGAAGAAGAAATCGTGCTTAGTGACACGCGCAGCCTGATACGCAACGTAATTAGCGGGCTTCCACCCGCGCAACAGCAAGCAATCGATCTGGCGTTTTTTCGAGGCATGAGCCAGCGCGAAATCGCCGCAAAAACGAATACTCCCTTAGGCACTGTAAAAACGAGGCTTGAACTAGGGCTGAAAAAAATCTATGACGGTCTCAAGGAGCTGAGAGGTGAACTTTAAGGAATTCCAGAACCAGTCGCGGCTCTACGTCATCGGGGCGCTGGAGGCGGAAGAGCTGGAGGAATTCGAAAAAGCGCGGAAAAAATTTGGACAAAAAGCCGAAGACTACATCGGTGAATGTTACGGATTGCACGAAGCGTTCGCGCTGAGTTTGCGCCCGGCGAAGTCCTCAGCCGCAATCAAAGATCGCTTGATGTCCATGGTGCGAGCGCGAAAAGAACCGTAGTCGTAGACCTTGGTTCTCAATCTCCCAAATCGCGCAGGATAAATTCCTGCAGAAACCCGTAGAAGTTTATCTGGAAGAGACTTAGGTCCCGGCGCGATCCGATAGGTGAGCGAAAGTGATCTCCCAATTCGCTTTCGGTGAAATTATTTTTCGCCGCGATGACCAGGCGCGCCTGATTGAGGGCACACAGCCAGGCATCGGCGTGTTTGGCCGGAATTCGCAGCGTACGATTTGCGAGGCTTTTTTCGTTGCCGTTTAGTTGCTTCAAATCCTCAGTCACGGTTTCGGTGGCGCTCTGAAAAAGGCGCCGCAGCTCAGGTTCGACATACGTTTTCCACTCTGCGCAAAGCTCCGTCTCTTTACTGTTTGCTGGAGAACTGAAAAGACGCTGCTCAGCAGCTGGTTCGCCGTCTGGGCTGGCGCTTGCGGGAATCTGTCGAAGGAGCTCCGCGAGAAACGGGTCTAGCTCGGAGATCTCGATATCATTGTTGTCGCGGGAAATCTCCATATCAACTGAGTTTCTCCAGTGTGGCGAGAAGGAGATAGCCGTGTAACTGCTGCACATAAAGCTCAGCAGGTTCTCGCATGCCGGCCCATAACACTGAACGTCCCTTGTGATGCACTTCTAGCATGTGTCTTTCTGCTTTCTCGCGCGGATACCCGAAGACCCTCTGAAAAACCATCGTCACGTAGCTCATCAAATTCACGGGGTCATTGTGGACGACTACCTGCCAGGGAAGATCGAGATCTTCTTCTGAATGGGTTTCCGTGGTCGGGTCCGCCGTAGTTACCGAGCCAGCTTCATCCAAAACTTGAGTTGTTCCTTCTGTTTCTTTGCTCTGTGCCCGGCATTCGACTTCCAGCCGTGGCTCACGACTCATGGCGGAAACGCTAACATACGACGCCCTCACTTCAAACAAGCTGTCTATCATGGCCGACATCGGTAGGCCTGTTTTGATGATCCATTTTGCCGGAATCGCTAATCGGCGACCACACGCTGGCCGCTAAGCAGGGTCGCTGCAGTCGCGCAGAATTCTTTCCTGCACCTTGTCCATTTTCCGCGCGCCGGTTCGGGTTTGATCATCGAAACCATGCAAATGCAGAAGCCCATGGACGATATAAAGACGAAGCTCCCTCGCGAGCGAGTTTCCAAATACGCGTGCATGTCTCTTTGCTGTCTCCACGCTGATAAAAATTTCCCCGTGTTGAAAAGTCAGCACATCGGTCGCGCCCGGGAGATGCATGAACTTTTTATGTAACTGCGCCATCCGCCGATCTGAAATCAGCCAGACGAAAATTTCGCGCAGTTGATCCAAATCCAACGGTTTTTGTTGATGCAATTGCAGACAATGGCGCAGCGCTTCCGCCGCGAAATCTTGAAGCTCAGCAGCATTTAGAGCGATTTTTCGCTGACGATTGCGCACGGAAATGTCCGGAACTGTCATTCTGAGCGAAGCGAAGAATCTCAGATTGTTTCTGTTCGGCAACCCAAAACAACCCTTACAGATGCTTCGATTCTCAACATGAGATGTGTCACGCCGGCGGCCTTTGCTCTGATTGGAAATTGCGGGTGATTAATCGTGCGCCTTTATCAAACGTGAAGTAGGCCCATGCCCACTGAAACAGGACGAGTAAGCGGTTTCGAAAACCAACCAGAAAAAAAATGTGCACAAACAGCCATGCCAACCACGCCGGAAGACCGCTCAGGTGCATGAATCTTAAATCCGCTACCGCTTTATTCCGACCAATTGTCGCAATGCTTCCCTTGTCCCAATAATGGAAGCGTCGCGGTTTGCGCCCTTTAACCATGGCAAGAATATTGCGCCCGGCGTGACGTCCTTGTTGGATGGCAACCGGCGATACTCCAGGCAAAGGCTCTCCAGTCTGATATGAAAAGTTTGCCAGATCACCAATGACCTGAACTTCGGGATGGCCGGGGACGGTCAGATCATCGTTGACCACGACACGACCCACTCGGTCGACTGGCGCATCGAGGGTTTTGCCCACGAATGAAGCATTATTGCCGGCTGCCCAAATTTTGACACGGCAGGGGATAAATTCGTCACCGAGTTGAACTCCGGCTT
>QHOR01000096.1:20403-20727 GCA_003219395.1 Verrucomicrobiota bacterium
GATGGATCGATGTGCCGAAAATCTTTCGCCAACGTATAACGCGATATTTCGGCGATGGCCCCGGCCATTTCCACACCTGTTGGCCCACCACCGATGATGACAAAGGTCATCGCCGCCTGGCGAGCTGCTTCATCGTCGATTTTCTCGGCGTATTCGAATGCCATCAAAATCCTGCGCCGGAGTTCGATGGCGTCTTCCAGGCTCTTCAATCCTGGAGCTATTTTTTCCCAATCATTGTGCCCGAAGTAGGAATGCCGCGCGCCAGTGGCGAGAATGAGATAGTCGTAGTCAATTTCTAAATCGCCCGTTCGAACTTTTTTGGCA
>QHOR01000300.1:0-675 GCA_003219395.1 Verrucomicrobiota bacterium
ATAGTGGCCGTAGTTCCGGGCAAAGGCGCGATTGCTGTTTTTTCGCCGCGGCTCGATGAAGCCGGCAACAGCGTCAAAGCGCAAAAAGTAATCGAATACGTGACCAACAAACTCGACTTCAATTTGTTCTCGCCGCGCTCAGTTGGCCTGAAAGGGGAGTAAGGAGCGCCGATTTTTCTGGTACGAGCGAATGAGACGAGTAACTTCACAGACGACGGCAGCGCAGCGGCTTGGCAGTCTGGTACTGCCGGTCGCCGCGCTGACCGGCGTCATTTTGATCTGGAACCTGGTATGCGTCGCGCAGGAGGCGAACGCAAACAGTCCCCTTGCGGGATCTAAGACAGATCAGAATCCGTTAAGTCAGGACGAGCGCGCCGAGTTGTTGAAGCTGATCCGCCAACTGCAGGAACGCGTAGATAAACTTGAAGCAGCACAAGCGTCGGGGCGACCGGTCCCGCAGGCGGCTGCTTCGCCAGGAGCGGCTGCGAAGCATGATCCATCGACATCAGATGACCCACACGTCTGGATGGAGCCGGTTGTAAAAGAAAAACCGAAGGCGGAAGCTGCCGAATCGGAGTCCTACGGTCGCTACACTCCCAATCTCGGATTCAAGCTCGCGAATACCGAGTACGGAGATCTGAGCGTCAGCATCTACACCTACGCGCGATATCTAAA
>QHOR01000300.1:682-3656 GCA_003219395.1 Verrucomicrobiota bacterium
CAAAAACGTTCAGGAGCGGCAGGACTTCCAGCTGCAGAAGGTTCAGATCAAATTACTCGGATGGATTCTGAATCCGAAGCTGCGCTACTTCCTTTACACCTGGACTTCGAATCCCACGCAGGGCCAGGGCGCACAAGTCGTAGTCGCCGGAAACCTCGGCTACACCTTTAATAAATATTTCACACTGGCAGCCGGTATCACGTCACTGCCAGGCGTGCGTAGTACCGAAGGCAACTTCCCATTTTGGCTTGCTGTGGACAGCCGGATGATCGGAGACGAGTTCTTCCGCCCCTCGTACACGTCAGGCGTCTGGCTCAAAGGCAATATCACGAAGCGTCTGAGATACCAGGCGATGATCGGGAACAACATGAGCACGCTGGGGGTCAGCGCCGCTCGGCTGGACAACCGATTCAATACGGTCTCCACCGCGCTGGTCTGGACTGAGGGTGCCGGCGAATACGGCCAGGGGTTTGGCGACTTCGAGCATCACCAGAAAGTCGCCACCCGTTTGGCGTTTCATTTTTCGCGCAGCGACGAAAATAAAGAAGCGACACGTTCGAGAATACCCAGCTTCGGCTGTCCGACGGCACGGTAATCTTCACGCCCGATCTTTTCGGGCCGGGTATCACCATCACTGACGCCCGCTATCGCATGGTCGATCTTGACGGCGGAATTAAGTACCGCGGCTTTGCGCTCGAAGGTGAGTACTACTTCCGCTGGCTCGATAATTTTAAATTTTCCGAGCCTCTTACCCCCGCTCAACTGTTGAGAGTTCCTAATTTGTTCGACCATGGTTTTCAGTTGCAGGCCTCGGCAATGCTGCTGCCGAAGACGCTTCAACTCTACGGTGGCGTGTCGAGGATCAATGGCCAGTACGGTAAGCCTTTCGATGTGCGAGTGGGCGCCAACTGGTTCCCATGGAAGAACAAAGTCGTGCGTTGGAATACCGAATGGCTCTACCTGCGGAACTCGCCGGTGGGCTATTCATCGGTTCCGTTCGTGGTGGGCGGCAGAGGCAGCGTCTTTCATTCGAGTGTTGAGTTGGCTTTTTAAAGCGATTCTATGAACCGACCCGGTTACACATTTGGAACCCGATTCGTCCGCGTTTTAGTGGTCCACATCGCGTTGATCTGTTTGTGTGGTTCAGTGCATGCGCAGCCGGCGGCTAACAACTATCTCTTCAACGACTCGCACTTTCACCTGACCAATTACATTCAGGATGGCACGGACATTCACGACTTCCTGAAAATCATGGGCGACAAAGTTGGCCGCGTCGCCTTGTTCGGCATTCCCCTGCAGCAGCAATGGTCCGATCGCGTGGACGATCGCGCGCCAACTTATTACCTGAATTCCGACGCGCCGCTTTACTACTACTCGTTTACCGATGCTTCGATTGCGATGGCTTACAAGTCGCTCACCAGGGAAGAGCAGACACGCTTCGATCCGATGATCACCGGCTTCAATCCGACCGACATGTATGCGGCCGATCACATTCGCCGCGTGCTGAAAACGTTTCCGGGTGTCTTTAGCGGCATCGGCGAGTTCACGATTCACAAGGAGTTTGTCTCGGCGAAAATCGCGGGCGAAGTCGCCAGTCTGAACGACAAGGCGCTTGATCGATTAATCGATTTTGCCACCGAGGTGGGCCTGGTCGTTCTGATCCATAACGACGTCGATGTTCCTTTCGCCAAACCGGGCGCCGAACCAGCCTACGCCGCGCAGATGAGGGCGCTTTTGAAGCGTCATCCAAATGCGACCTTCATCTGGGCGCACATCGGGGTGGGGCGAATTATTCGGCCAGTCAGGGAACAGACGGCGATAGTTCAGGAGATCATCAACGACCCCGATCTGAAGAATGTTCACTTCGATATTTCCTGGGACGAAGTGGCGAAATATATCGTGGCCACGCCCGAGTCAACGAAGCACGCCGCCGACATTATCAACCGCTATCCCGATCGTTTTCTGTTTGGCACCGACGAAGTGGCGCCGGACAGCCAGCAAAAATATTTGAAGGTTTACAACCAGTACGAACCGCTTTGGAAGCTGCTCAGTCCTGAGGCGAGCGAAAAAGTGCGCAAGGGAAACTATGCGCGCATCTTCAACGACGCCCGGCGGAAGGTGCGCAGTTGGGAAGCAGCGAACTTGAAGTAAGTAACATGGACGTCTCGTCTGTGATTCACGCGTGGAATGCGCGTGCCACCTCAGTCAGGAGGCTTGAAATGAAAATCAAAATAATCCAAACGCAACTAGTCGCGAGAATGGTGCGTTGCGGGGTGGCGCTCAGCTGCGTCGCCTTGCTCGTGCCGGGGCCGGTTGCCGCGTCGGCGCGGCCCGCCGCAATACCCGCAGAGCCACAGGACCAGGCGGCGGCGAAGATACCGCCCGATCAGCTCGATTCTCTGGTCGCGCCGATCGCTCTCTATCCCGACAACCTCCTAAGCCAGACACTCGTGGCTTCAACTTACCCGCTGGAGATTATCCAGCTGCAGCAGTGGCTGGAGAAGAACCAGAATATCGCCAAGGACCAGAACAAGCTGGCTGCGGAGATCAAGAAACAGCCCTGGGATCCGAGCATTCAGGCGATGGCGGCGCTGCCCGACCTGGTGAAACGCCTATCGGACGACATTCAGTGGACAACTGATCTCGGCAACGCGTTCCTGGCCCAGCAGAGCGATGTGATGGATTCCATCCAGCGCATGCGAGGAAAGGCGAAGGATAAGGGCTCGTTGCAGTCGAACCAGCAACAAAAAGTTGAGACGACGACCGTCGAGAGCAAGCAGGTCATCGTAATCGAACAGGCAAACCCGCAAACGGTCTATGTTCCATCCTACGATCCGCAGTACGTTTACCCTCCTCCCGCGTATCCGTATCCGCCGATCTATTACCCGCCTTATGCATATCCATCGACTGGAGCGGTGATCGCCGCCAGCGCGATTTCGTTCGGTGTCGGTATGGCCATGGGCGCCGCCTGGGG
>QHOR01000301.1:0-2223 GCA_003219395.1 Verrucomicrobiota bacterium
GCGGGCATCGTCCCCGTGGCAATGCGCACAATTCATCAAGAACAAATGCCGGCCCTGCGTCGCCTCTGCCGTAAGCTCAAGCGGTTTGGTCGCGGCTTGCGCACTGGTCGGCATGCTCGGAAATAGAATCGAAAACGGCGCGTGTCGCATGAGCACGGCAATCCCCAGCGTAACAGCTAGCACCGTGCCTGAAGTACAGACTGCCGCCAAAAACGCTTTGCCTTCGCTCCAGTTCTTCATCTGGCATTTGCGCCTCTCTCAATGGCCCAGCAACATTTCGCCGCCGAAGAAGCCAGCCGCGCCGATGAACGCACAACTCACGATCATCGTAGCGAGATAAAGCCCAAAGGCGCGTCGCGACGGATTATCGCCGACAAGAAAACGCCACGTAGCCAAACCGACAACTAAAGCAAAAGCGGGCCAGACAAACAGATGATGCCGTAACACCGCGCCAGTCCCGCCGATCGTCCATTTGCTCAACGCCAATCCAGAAAAGACCGCACCCAAGGAACCGAGGGCTCCGAGGATTACCAACCAATAGCCAACGTCTTTGAAGCTGCGCTGGTTCCTCGGAGGGCGTCGAAAGAACGCAAGTGCATCAAACAAAGCGGCTGCGAAAATCAATGCGATTGGAAAATGCGTCAGGCCGCCGTGGGCGCGCTCCCAAAAAAGCGAATTCATAGCCGGGCAAAGATTGCTCCAAATTTAACCCAGTGTGCTGTCGACCACGGCGAGTGTGTGCTTGCCCTCAACATAGTTGACATCAGTAATGCCAAGGACTGAGCTGAGCCTTTCTGCTTCGACCTTCATAGGCCCCGGTTTTGGCGCAGCGCCCGGTGCTGGTTGCGGGAAAGCCGTGGACATGGCTGTGTGGAAGGTGATGTTGCCTTCCACTTTCTTCACGATTTGATGAATGTGTCCGTTCAACACCGTGACCGATCCAAACCTTTTCAGGAAACCAAGCGCCTGTTCCGCGTCATCGGTCCCCCACCCCCACTGGGGATAGACGGCCCATAAAGGAATGTGCGCGAAGACAACGATCGGCGTGCTCGCAGAGAGTGGCTCCAGATCTTTCTTCAGCCACTCCAGTTGTTCGGCGCCTAGAACACCGAGGCCGCCTTCGCGAATGTTCAACACATTGACCAGGCCGACAAAATGCACGGATTTTTTGTCGAAACTGTACCAGCCTCCGCCGAGTGCTTTTTTTGCAAACCGTTCTCGATAGAGCGCGCCATTATCGCTGATTACGTCGTGCTCGCCCGGGACGTAAAATATTTCGCCCGTCTTGATGCTCTTGAGATTTTGGTCGAGCGCGTCGAATTCTTCCGCCTCGGAAAGATGGCTCAAGTCGCCGGTGTGCAAAATGAAGTCAGGCGGGCTCGATAACGCATTGATCTTAGCGATCGCCTTTTGCAACGTACCAATGACATCCTTGTTCGCTTCTTTATTGAATCCGATGTGGCTGTCGCTGATTTGGACGAAACTAAAATCGCTGCCTGCGACAGGAGTCGTCGCTCCGAGCAATTTGGACGAGAGTACCCCACCGCTCATCGTCCAAAGCACGCCAGTGCCGGCCCACGCCATGCATTTTAAGAAACCGCGGCGATCGACACCATCGGGGTTGTGATCGTGAGAAATATAGTCAGACATAATAGTTGGTTTGTTCAGGTTAGGTTTGCTAGGTAACATTGCTTTTCACCTGTCCTTACCGATTTCGCGTAATTTTATTCCAAGAATTTTTGGCAGAGAATGGGTAAGCGTGAATTGCTTGCTGAGCTAAGACCGAGGTGTCGCAAGGCCTGATAACTAGCTCAGCATTTGTATGCCTGGTATGGGCCGAGTCATTATTCTGGGACTCTTTAGCACGCGTAGCATTGAGAAGAGCCAAAGCGACGAGCAGAACAAACGCCAGAGTGTTCATATTCACGTGCCTGAGAAACGCATGTCGCGTCAATAGGCACATCGCTGTGCCGTGATAGTGAGCGGAGAGAGTTGACATGCCGGACGCGTTTCTTTTTGTCTTAACTGTTTTCAGTTATCCATACTGGTTTCCTGACTGGAATATTCCCGTTGCGCTCGTCAATTGCGCGCGGGCACAACGGGTGTGGGAATCGCCAATCGCGAATCGATGCGCCAGCTCAAGAACGAGGAAGCTACTGCTAGAGCCTGGAGCCTATTCTTATGAAAGCAGGCGACTTGCTTGTGGCGAAAACGCTGAATCGC
>QHOR01000301.1:2331-5432 GCA_003219395.1 Verrucomicrobiota bacterium
AAAACCCTGACGCGATATTTCGTTTGTTGTTCTGCTCCCACCCGATGCTGGCCAGTCAAAGAGGTTAATAAAATGTTTGCGTCTCTGATAAATCAGGGCAGCGACCGACCGGTTGTCCAGATAATCGAGGCGACCGCCTATCAATGGAAAACCTGCATTCGTAAGATCGACAACGGGAGGCGCGAAATCGAGCTTTGCGTCCAGCCACGGTTTCACCGTGTGTTGGTCAGACGAAGTAACGTCCGCCAAATGGTTTGCCATAAGCGAACGGACATGACTGGCTATCAGTTGCGTCGCGAGAAACTGGTCGGCGCTCGCGCCAGGTTGCCGTAAGTGAGGCACCACGTTCCAGGCGACGATGGTTACGAAAACGATGCAAGCGGCTAAAGCCAGCCAATTCCATGAGTTCCAAAAACCACCGATCGCGGTTCTCGCTCCTTCTTCGCAATCAGCGACCGCCCATCTGGTGCGACATTTCGCGCGGGCCGCTCTGCAATCTCTGCTCGCAGCGAGGATTGAATCCGCTCACGCAATTCTAACGGAGCCTTGTAATAAGGCATGGCAGTGCGAATTGCGTGAATCAACTTATGATTGGCCGTGTATCTTTGGTCGCAGTTACCACAATCCCGCAAATGCTGTTCGATCGCCTGGCTGGTAATCGGGTCAAGTTCGCCATCCAGATAACCGTCCATTAGGTCTGTAGCTCGTTCGCAGGTCATCTACATCTCCTTACTGGTATACGCCGCCAAATATTCCTTCAGCTTGGCGCGGGCGCGGGCAAGCCGGGACATAACCGTACCGGGCGGAATTTGCGCGATTTCGGCTATTTCTTTGTAGGACAAACCTTCCTGGTGACGCAGGGTCAGGATCTCACGGAATTCCGCGGGCAATTCATCCATCGCCTCCTTGATGAGAGCTGTGTTTTCACTCTGCTCCAGAACCGTTGCCGGACTAACGGACTCGTGGCCAGAAGTGTGCAGTTCTTCATCAAAGGTGGTGGTAAGATCAACCGCCTGCTTCTTCCTTAGCATCGTGTAGGAGGTATTCCGGACGATCGTCAACAACCAAGCCCTCCCGTTAGAACCATGAAATCCGTCAAAAGCCTTGAACGCTCGCAGATACGCTTCTTGCACAACATCCTGGGCATCCTGTTCATTGCGAAGCAACCATCTGGCTAAATTATGCGCTGCATCCAGATGTGGAAGAATCACTGCTTCAAAGGAGGCTAAATCCGCTTTGCGGGCGCGATCCTCCTCGTGCGTCTTAAGTACCACGAACTTCACAGTCTTCCGATGCGATTCGAAATCTTCGGTCTCGGAAGCATGTTCTGTTTTAGCCGGTAAAGCCATAGCGATTTTCGAGACCCGTCATCTTAGAGCAGCGTTGTCCATTTGAATTGCCATCTCTCCTACACAGACTTATCTCGCCGCGATTTATTCCATTCCTTCGAAATAAATTCCGTTCACCCGATCACTCTCCGACAGTCTGGCAAAATTGAGTGGTTGGAACGGCTCGAAAACAACTGGCGACTGTACAATCCATGCCGAATCAACTAGCCCAATCCGTCGTCGGGACAAGACTCGTAATGGCCCTGGTTTTGAAAGAGAATCGTTTATGAGCTACGTGTTCCTGCTCGCAATCGGAATCGGCATTGTCGCTGGACTGCGTTCGTTACTGGCGCCCGCCGTCGTTGCGTGGGCTGCACATTTTGACTTGCTGAATCTGAACGGCTCGGTTCTTGCCTTTATGGGATCAACAACAGCGGTCGCGATCTTTTCCGTGCTCGCGATTGGTGAGTTAATCGGCGATAAGCTGCCCAAGACCTCAAGACGGACCGCACTAGGGCCGTTATTGGCACGCATTCTCACCGGGGCTGTCTGTGGGGCGTCGCTTTGCGTGGCGGCCGGACAATCACTACCGGCTGGCGCGCTTCTGGGTGGAACAGGCGCTGTGATCGGAGCGTTCGTCGGTTACGAAATCCGACGCCGTATCGCGAACAATCTACATATCAAAGATACGTTCATAGCTATTTGCGAAGACTTGATCGCGATCACGCTCGCTTATTTCCTCGTGTGGCACTGATTGGGACGCAGCATCTCATCGCGAGCTTGCGCTGCTACTATTTATTTCTGCACGTAAGATGACACGCCAAGCACGCGTATGGTCACGGGTTTGCCGTCACGCTGAATAGTTCGTCTTTCAATCTCAAACTCGATGACAGCCGCCGTTGTAAGCGTGCCGCCTCCGTTTTCCTGATACTCCACCTTGTAATGATTATCTTTCGACGCGAGCACCCTATAGCGCATGAATCCACTGGTATCGGGCACTGGACATTGTAGCCACTCGCCGTCTCCCTTGAGCCCCTCCTGATCGAACTCGTTCCCATCTTTCTCCACCGCATCAAGATTAATTTCTGTTACCACCGGGCTTTCCGAATCCGAAATCCAACAACTAATCATGCTGAAAACCTTTGGGTGAATCGTAAGGGCTGAAGTTTGTGCTGGCGTCGGCGTCGCGGCCTTGTTATCTCGAATTGGATGCAGTGATTGAACGATGTTCGAAAACTCCGCGAGCGAAATACCTGTCGCGGAAAATCCGTGAAATCTGCCCAGGATTGGATGGCGTTCCGCGTTTTTTGATGTTTCCGCATTCATGTTCGCGTCGCTCATCCAGTTCGCCCTGATCTCATCCTTCCGATCGTTCTTTCCTTTCGGGCGATAGATGAGATACATCGGCCCGAGAGGTGTTTTGATTTCCGTCTCTTCAGTGTCCTCCTCCACCATTATGTTTCGGTCACCAATTCCTTCGCGTGCCGATTCGATCGAGAATGTCGCTCCGCTCCGCGGATCGTTGCTGTATACGATCGAGTAAAGTGGAAACGAATGTTTTGGCTCATCTGAACCGGGTTCCTCGTACGTGATGTCGATCCGTTGCAATCGAAAGCCCTTCGGTAGGTACGAAGGAACAAAGCAAATGATCTCCAGCCTCCTTAGGTCATCCAATGAAAGGTCCGGCGTAGAATGTAGCGTCGACACCGAGCGCACGAACGCACATAGAACAAACCACGAGATCATTGGTTTCATGGGATTTCGACTCATCAC
>QHOR01000302.1:0-1068 GCA_003219395.1 Verrucomicrobiota bacterium
TTCGCAAATGAAACGGCGTTATTCTGGGAATTCCGTGACGACCTAATTGCCTTAGCCCAAAATCATCCCAACGCAGGACAGTTTCCACAGCGCCTGTGATGAAAGCGCACGTCGCCAGCATCAACGCAGGATCTGGCGTAAAATCAGCCGTTACTTCGAGCCGCGTCTTGCGCGGACGAACGCCGACGGCACTGCTCTGTCGATTTGTCGCCAGCAAAGTCACGGGTACCGGCAAAATATGCGCGAGCAGATACGCAAGCTTGGTCGCGTTGCGAGATTTCGACCTGCGCCCATCTGGAAAGGAAAAATTATAATGCGCGCTAAAACCCTGAAGACAGCACTCGCACCCATTGCGTTTCGCCCAGTGATCCAGTTCCACTCGCAAATACCGGATTTGCTCCCAAAGCAGGCGCGTGGCGCGATAACAACAGCCAGGCTCCAGTTCAACAATCGGAGTGGCGACTTCGATCACGCCGGTGTCAAAATAAATTGCGCCACCGGCGGGAGACTGAAACGATTTCCCCGTTCGCGGAATCATTCGCCGTCGCACTAGTCGGCTAGGATTACCAAACACCTTTTCCGGACGCCGCCTGTGTCCATTTACCAAAAGATTAAACTCCGCTTCCAAACCAATCACAGCGCGCGGCGGCGTTGCGAGAACTGCACGCTCCGCACGAAATCGGGCATGCCGTGTTGTTCCGGAATTCTTCATACTCCAAAGAGATCAACGCGATTCGCTGAATCCGCGCGGAGTCAGGATCGCAAATCCTAAATCGATGTGAAGATGGTCGTTGGTTTCACCCCGTTTTGGGCCGAATGGGCGAACAAACACCGCCGGACTAAGCGACGCCGCGACAGCCCCGTACTTTTCAATAGACTTCGCGTCGGACAGAAAGGTGTCTCCGATCCGATATATATTCGCAGCCGTTCCCCAGGCGTGAATGCTTTTTGCGCCACCAATCTGATGTGCCGGCGATCGGTACCCGCCATTTGCACTGATGAAAATCGGCGCGTCCACCTCGCGGCGAAAATCTTCCAACCATGTCGCGAGTAACGCGATTGCGCACG
>QHOR01000302.1:1106-3892 GCA_003219395.1 Verrucomicrobiota bacterium
AATTCCGAGAGCCTGAAGTGCCGTGCCAGGCGAACTGCGTGCGCTTCCTGCCAGCTGGTGATTTGGTAAAAAAATCGTGGCAGATAATGGACGTTGCCTTGGGAGTCCGTTTCCGCGTCACCAGGCCGCAGTAACGCGCGGTACTCTTCAGGCAGACTGAAGCCATCGACGATCCGTAACGCCTCAATGCTCATTAGTCTTGCCTTGCATACCCATTACGGACTGATAAATCGCTTGGGAAATAGCTGCGACAGTCTCGCGACGGCCTTCCTTCTCGGAATCAAATTCCGTCAAAATGACAGCGATGTACGGTTCGCGTTCCGGCAAATAGATGATTCCCATGTCATGGCAAGCAGTCGAGATCTCGCCTGTCTTGTGCGCCACTGCCGCGTGCGGCGGCAGGCCGGCGGGAATCATCGAGTTGAATCGTTGTTCCAGCAAAATACCGATCGCTTGTTCTTTGCTTTCGCTTCTCAGGAAATCGCCGCGCAAGGCAGATAACAACGTGATTAAACCATCAGCAGTCGCTTCGTTGTTTATACCTTTTTCATGGGCGGCATGATCCTCAACACCCCGCCGCAGTTCCACTCCGTCGACTTGCGCTTCTCGCAAAACATTTCGTGCATATTCCACACCCAGAAAACCGAGCAGTAGATTGGTCGCAAGATTGCTGCTCGCCGAAATCATTCCTTCCGCCAGCATCGAAATTTTCGCTGTTCGCCCGATAGCTTGATACAGGTCAGGCATTGCATCGGAGTCGCGGTTCAACTGGAAAGGAGAGCCATCTGCTGCGCTGAAAAAGCGATTTCGCACATGTAGCGAATCATCCAGCCGAACTCGGCCGTTGTCGACGGCGCGAAAAAGGGCCAGCAGCACCGCGACTTTAATTGTGCTTGCTGCATGGAACCAGCGATTACCCCGCAGAGAAAAACGAAACCCGCTCTCGAGATCGTGGACCGATACTGCAGTCTCTCGAGCCTTGCTTTCGGCGGTCAATCGTTCCACCCGCTCACGTAAAGTGCTAGAGACATCAGGGCGCGACATGGAAGTGCTCTTTACATACCCATTAGCAAGTCGCAAATTCCACAATGCCAAATCTCGGCGTGTGGATGCGCCCAAAAGACGAAAAATGGTTTCAATCATTTTTTGCGAAGCATCCCAGCATTCAAGTTTGTGATGCGCAGAAACGTCACGTTCTGATGGAGGAGATGGACGGCCTTCTCCTGACCGGCGGCTCCGACGTTACGCCTGAGTTTCTGAGGCAGGAAAATGTCGATCCAAAATTGCTCTACCAGGATGATCTTGACCCTGAGCGCGACCGCTGGGAATTCGATGCGGTTTCAACGGCGCTCGCGCGTGGACTGCCGATCCTTGGCATTTGCAGAGGTATACAGGTCTTAAACGTCGCGCTGGGAGGCACCCTCAAGCTGGACATTCCCGGTCATGGACACCCCGAACAAAAAGACCAGGACATCCAGCCATTGCGTTACGATGGGAAAGCGAAGCATCGGTACGAAAACGTAAACAGTTCGCATCATCAGGCGATCGATCGCGTCGCAGACGGCTTCGAAGTCGAAGCGTGGTGCACTGACGATAACATCATCGAACAAGTGCGGCTGCGCCATTACCCGTTCGTTCTGGGGGTCCAATACCATCCCGAGCGTGGAAAGATCTATGACGCGCTCTTCGACGATTTCTGTAAACGCGTTATAGCGTTGAAGGGTAAAACGGGATGAGCGTTACACCAGTTTCCGCTTCGACCGTTCAACGCCTTATTGCTTAACGAAACTACCGTCCGCGGTATACACAACGCGCAGTCGGTGTTTCATGCACAACGATTTCGCAAAGGCCAGGACATCGCGCTTCCAGTTTCTTCCAGAACCACTCGGCCATTTTTTCAATGGTCGGATTCTCCAAGCCTTCGATGTCGTTTAGATAAGCGTGGTCCAGCATTTTCAGAAGCGGTTTCATAGCATCACTGATCTTTGCGTGATCGTAGATCCACCCCGGTTTTGGATCGACATCGCCTTCTACTGAAATTTCCACCTTAAAGCTGTGTCCATGCATCCTTCTGCACTTGTGGCCTTCGGGCGCTTTGGGCAGAGTCTGCGCTGCTTCAAAAGTAAAATCTTTCGTCAGACGAGCTCGCACGGTTAGGAGAATACCATCGCTCTCATTGCATTGTCATCCCGAGTGGAGGAGGGACCTCGCACAAAGTCGCAAAATCAAGCGAGTCGAGCTTATCCGAAGGGTTCTAACACCACAATGCCTAGCGCCGGGCGGCCTTAGTCGTGATCAGCGTTTGCATTGTTCCATCCGTGCCCCTCATGGCCGCAACCAAAGTATGAGATGTTGGCGTAAACGTAAACGAGTCTTGCCAGAATGTTTTCTTCCCTTTGACAGTGTCCTCGTAATCATTCACGAACGAGTCGCCCTCCCAATGCGCAGTGCCGCGCATCTCGCAGGGATGGCTGGGATTGTTGAAACAAACGAAAACACGATACAGTGTCGCACCCTTGTCCCACCAGACGATTAGCATACCATCGAGTTCTCCGGCAGAACCATCTGAGTGGACTTCGTAAATCAACATTGTGCCGCCAGCGGCGAGTCGGACATGGACGATGCCGTGCCGAGAACCGCCGTTCGGAAAGATTTCTCCGCGCTCCATCGTCTCCGTCGTATTCCAATCGCCGACCAGCGCTTTGGCGAGTCGCTCCATTTCAGGCACCGGCCTGCTTTGATTGGATGGAGTTCCGCTTGGTGATTGCTGAGCCGCAACACAAGTC
>QHOR01000302.1:3911-4329 GCA_003219395.1 Verrucomicrobiota bacterium
GAGTCCTGGGCATTTTCATGTGAGTGCCACTTCTACAGAGTTTTGGCGGTTCGATTAGACTCCCCGCTGTGTGGGACTCCAGATAAATTTGTGCATCTGAAGTTGAAACCGAACGTTGAGTTTGTCCGCTAAAATCCACGCGACGATTTCGCGCGGATCAATCCTGCCGAAGATCGGCGAGAATAATACGGCGTGACAACGCGAAGGAAGGTCGTAGCGCTGGATTTTATCGCGCGACCATTCGTAATCTTCCCGCGATCCCATCACAAATTTCACTTCATCCCTGACGGTGAGATGGTCGACGTTCGACCAGAGATTTTTGTCCACTTCACCGCTGCCGGGCGTTTTCAAGTCCATGATCCGGTGCACGCGCGGATCGACCTTAGAAATGTCGTGGGCCCCACTGGTTTCGAGCAGA
>QHOR01000097.1:0-18135 GCA_003219395.1 Verrucomicrobiota bacterium
AGTGTGGGATGGTCGATGCTAATATGACCGCCGCACTTTGTGCAATATCGGCGGTCGCTGATTTTGCTGCTCTTGAATCGCCCGAGAAACTCCGCTCCCTTGGTAAGGATTACGTTCTCCTTTTTCCACAATGTGAACGCGCTCACTGGTGCGGCAGAATAACGGCGGCAGTTTTCGCAATGGCAATAACCCATCTCCAAAGGATCACCGCGCACTTCGATCTCCACCGCTCCACAGTAACATTGACCCTTATGCGCCGCTGCCATGCTTGCACTCTTACCGCGCGATTCGCTGTGCGGCCAGCGAAAATCACTTCTCTAAAAATCGCTCGTTAAAATCGTTAGGCCAGCGGATGCGCAAATTTCCTTTAATTCCCCTGGCGAACGATGCAAGGTGTACCCGGAGGTTTTATGACGATCTGGCAAATTATTCTGCTTATCGCCGCGTTTGGAGCAATCGGTGGAATTGTTAACTCTGCGATCGGCGGCGAATTCAATTATCCGCGGCTTGATCCCGCTGCCAAGGTCTGGCGGCCTGGCTGGATCGGAAACGTGCTAGTTGGTGCGGTCGCTGCGCTTGTGGTCTGGGGAGTTTACGGTCCACTCGCGTCTTACGATTTGGTGAGTGGAAGAACGGTTGAGCTGCACTTAACGGTAGCCCAGCTTCTGACATCGCTTGTTGTTGGGTTGAGCGGTGGTAAAATTCTTACATTGATGGCCGAGAAACAGGCAGCGACAATTTCGAAAGATCAACTGGCTGCTACGTTGAACGCCCTAACGAAAGGTTGATATGGTTATCGAAGACCAGAAAGCCGCAAAGATTCAGGAGCTTCTGAAGCAACTCTCTACTGCCGACAACTTCCAATCGGTTGCGATTACCAGGGAAATCAGAGACGTCGCGACTGAAGTTTCACAGCAGGAACAGATCACCACTGGCAAGCCGGTCGCCATCAAGCCGCCGGGCGGTATTTGAATCGTCGTCTCCCTTTCGTCGAGTACGAGGCTTCAATGCTACGGCACAATCTGAAGAATGCGTGCGCCGCATAGGTCAGATACCTATGTGGCGGTAAGGCGCAGTGCCTACGCAATTGCGCTTGCAATAGGCGCATTCATTGCGCATGATGAAGTCCCGATGGTCAGGGCGAATTGTCGGGCGCGGTTTACCGCGGCTGATTTCGATTTCATCGTGCGCACGCTGGCGCGTTCGCAAACCGATCAGGTTTCGCTGGTCGATCTTCTGAGTGATGTTGCAACACGCGATTCCATTCTCGATCATCCGCGACTCGTTGATGCGATTTTGAATCATTGGGGACACCTGCGGATCTCTTCGCAGTTTTATTTTTATGTGCTGGCCCGCCATGTGTTGCAGCAGGGCGGGATCTCCGATCGAAAGTTGTGCGATTATGTCGCGTCGCTGCTTGAAACCTTTTCACGCGCCAGCCGATTGCAAATATCAGACGAGACGCATCATCTCGCTGAACAATACATTTCGGACATGTTGATTGCGCTGACTCGCGCAACTCCCGAGCAAGCATTTCTGCTTCGGGCGCACATCGGCAATTATTCGCTTTTCATAAGCGGAATCTTTTACGAGAACACGCAGCGCCGCAGTTTGCGCGGCGGCCCAGACATTGAGTTCTACGAACAGGTTGGGCGGACGAACTACCAACTTGTGGCTTCGCATGCTGTCGCTCGTCGTTGCGAATTGGATGATGTGTTCGAAGGGTTGGCCGATCGCTTTCGCGATGTCCGACTCGCGTTAAACCAACTCTCCGATCGAATGCTGAACTTGGATGATGACGCGCGGCCATCACTTTCTTTGTGAACGAGACGCTCTTTAGCCAAATCCAGAAATTGTTTGAACGGACCTATGCGCAAGTGGGGATCAACCTGGAAGATTGCCTGATTGATCGGACGCGGTGTGCGCAATTGTCACTTCTGGCTGGAAGATCGGCGCGGGAATTGAGCGAGCTCGCCCGGACATTTTTGCGGCGCGCGGGCGACCAGCTTTACGTGGGCATCTATTATTCGCGCTGGCTGATTGAGCAGCTGGAACAGCACGATCCGCGCGCAGGAGTGGGTGATCGAAATATCCGATCGCTGATCATGTTCGTGGAGGAACTGAACCATGCCTTGCATGCGGCGCTTCAGTTCAAGAGTGGAATCCGCGAGATTGCTTCGGAAGATTTTGCCCGCAATCTCGAGCTCCAGGCGCAAGTCGATACCTATCTCGTTTTGCTTTTGTTTATCGCGTTTTTTCGAAAAACTCAGCGCGTTTCGCGCACCGACCGGCGTTGGCTACGGTTTCATCTTTTCGCGCGCCAATCCCCGAAAGCGTTCCGAGATGGAAACCTGCGCGGCCGTTATCTGGAGACGAGCGAGCTGGCAGCCAGCTACACACGTTATCTCGACACTTTGAATGGGGCGCGGCGCCTCGATGAAATCCGCCGCTTTCATTCCCTGGATTACGGTGGAAAAAAGGCGCGCATCCTGGCCCTAACAAATCGCAGCGCGAACCAGACAAATTAACCGCGGCAGTTGCACGGATCCAGGGGCACGGCGATTACTCTGGAATGACGACTTATCCCAGGAGCCCGAAGGAAACGACAAAGGGCATGATGTATTTCCCGCGAATGCTGGACAAGATTCGACTTCACGCCCGCGGTGAGTTACACGAGGATTATCACGACAATCTTGGGGCGCCCCGAACGCTTGATGGTGCCTGCTGTAATTTTTTGCGTGTCAATTACGCCGATCTCCGCGGGCGTGTTCTCCAAGGCGGAACTGATGAACAGGTTCTCGAATGGTGTTTTGAAAACGTCGTCTGGAATGCATTCGCGTCGAAACTCGGATGGCGCGATTCTGTCGCTGCGACGTTGGAACGAAGAAAGAAGGAACGCGGCATTGCCGATCGCACCGACATTCTCACGATTCCTGACTTCATCGATTTTGATGAACGCCGGTCGCCTGAGCCGGCCACAATCGCGTGACTTTATCGAACTCGCTTCACTACCGACTCGGTTTCCGCATCGCGCTTTGCCTATGCATTTTGGCTTTCAATGCGTGCGAATACGAAATTCCAATCACACCGAATCCTACTCAAAAAGTGCAGGAACGGCTGCTTGGCGATTGGAGTTCTACAGATGGCAGAGAAAAGATGAAAGTGCGCAAGCTCGATGACAGCGACTACGTCGTTTACTACGATGGTGATTTGTTCCGGGCTTATCATTCCGACATCGCGGAATTGCCGTTTGTTAGTGTCCAAGACCTCAACTCGAATGATCGCAAGTACGCTTACGTAGTTTGGAAGCTGTCCGACGACGGCAAGCATCTAAGTTTGCGTAACGTAAACGGCAAAGTCGTCCCCAAAGAAACCAGGGATTCAGCTACCATTTCCGCGGTTTTGACCAAAAACGCGCACAATCCTGAGCTGTTTGGGGAGGCGATCGAGTTTGCCAGGGAGAAGTAACTCGCGTCAGACTTTACGATGTCTGAATCGAATCATTTCCGTGTCGCCGTTCTCCTATCGGCTGCGTTATTTTTCTGCGCTCAGGGAGTTGGGGCACAACAAAGGCTGGCTGCAGCATCGAGCCGAAGCCCTTCGCCGTCGCCAACGCCCGCTGTGTTTTCAGCGGAGACGCTGGCAGATCTGAAACGATTGCAACAGGCAGCACTGACCAGCGACTATGCTTACCGGCAAGTCGCACATCTATCGAATAACATCGGCCCGCGATTGACCGGATCGGCGCAGGCAGCCAAAGCCGTTGACCACGTCGCCAGCGAACTGAAAACAATCGGCTGCCAAGTTCAGCTGGAGAAAGTGATGGTGCCGCATTGGGTGCGCGGCGAAGAAACCGCAGCGCTGATTCGATTTCCCGGGCAGGCAGTTAACACCACCCAAAAAATTGTGTTATGCGCGCTTGGGGACAGCGTCGCCACGCCTGCGGATGGAATCGAAGCAGAAGTGATCGCTGTCAGAAATTTTGATGAACTAAAGTTTCTGCCTCGTGAGAAAGTCGCGGGCAAAATCGTGCTGTTCAATTATCCGTTCGACAAACAAATGGCGCCGCAAGGTCCTGGCGGCGAAGCATACAGCGAAGCAGTCGTCTATAGAGGTGATGGCCCAAGTGCGGCCGCACGACAAGGCGCTGTTGCGTGCCTGATTCGTTCGGTGGGCGGAGCCGACTATCGACTGCCGCACACCGGACAGACGGATTACGCAATGGATGCGCCGAGAATACCAGCGGGCGCGGTCACCGCGGAGGATGCGGATTTAATCGCGGATCTGGTCCGGCAGGGAGCCGTCCGAATGAAGTTGGTTCTCACGCCCCAAACTCTGCCAGATGTCGAAAGCGCAAACGTAATCGGCGACATCAAGGGCAGCGAACATCCCGAACAGGTGATCGTCGTTTCCGGCCATCTGGATTCGTGGGATCTCGGGACCGGTGCAATCGATGATGCTGCCGGTGTCGCCGTTTCGATGGAAGCGGCGAATTTGATCCAAAAACTTCATCTCAAGCCAAAGCGCACAATTCGCGTCATCGCGTGGATGAATGAAGAAAACGGACTGGCCGGATCAAAACAGTACGGCAAAGATCATGAAAAAGAATGGATGAACCATTTTGCAGCGATTGAGACAGACGGCGGCGCTGGTCATCCCCTTGGGATCAATATCAAAGCAAACGCAGAGGTGAAAAAGACGTTTGTACCGGTCTCAGCAATCTTGCAGGCGAGTGGTGCAGGGATGCTCAACCTGGTTGAACACTGTGGCGCCGACATCGCGCCGATGGAAAAAGCTGGGGTGCCTTCCTTCAGTCCGATCCAAGATAGCCGGTTCTATTTCAATTATCACCACACGGCCGCTGACACGCTGGACAAGATCGTGCCGAAAGAGCTGGCGGAGAATTCTGCTGTCGTCGCAGTCACTGCGTACGCGCTCGCGAATATGGAGCAGGCATTGCCGCGTTGAAGAGCGACGTTGGGAACGCCGGTCTCTGGTCCGCCGCCTAGCCGATCTGGAGATCGGCCTTCCTTGAGTTGCCGCTTCGGTTAGCGGCGTCTCAAATTGCGCAGCTCGTTGAGAGCAAAATTAGCTGCTCGCCGTCCCCGATTGCGCACAAATCGCCACGGCCCGGCATCGACAAAATAAGTGAGCAGAATGCTGTCGCGCGTTTTCACTTCCGTTCCCACGGGGTCGGCCGAATGCCATGTGTTGTCCGCAACTGCGAATGCGTAACCGCTGTTCGGTGAAAAGGGCATTTGCGCCTTCTTTGGTTTTCTGCCGCTGGGGAGCACTTCGTGAAAGATGGTTCCGATATGCGGGGTCGAGTTGTCGGGAGGCAGGTAAAACTGGACAGTCATGCCTTTCCACAAGCTGTCGGTATGCTTAAAAATGCGATATCCCGGAATATCGCGGGTGAGGATTGGCACGGGGTACATGGTTACGTTCTCAAACTTTCCGCCGAATCGGCGTTTCAAGCCTGGCGCTAGTCGCTGTACGAAAGCCATCTGCAACTCTTTGGAACGAAGAACGCGACCAGCCACGTCCCACACAGCACTTTTATCCGGCGGCAAATGGCGGATGTATTCCGGGAAAAGATCAATCTTCGCGCGAGTCGGTTTTCCGTCAGGCCTACTGCTTCCCATTTTGCTTTTGCCGGACATTGCTCGGTAATCCTCCGGCACTGGCATGGCGTGCAACATCTCGATGTAGAAATCGTCGGGAAACACGCGCTCGAATCTCAAATGATAAAACGGCGAGTCATCCGCGTCCGCCGTTTGAACAGAGTCGACGACGAAACCGGTCAAATTGTTGACTGACCACGATTGTCTCATTGATTGAATTGTTCCCGTGAATCATGAGCCAAACAACTGAAAAACGCTCGCGGTTCGCACGCCTTGGAGATTGGGTCGCGGAATTGATTTTGGTGTTCATTGGCGTTTCCGCGGCATTTTGGCTCAGTAATTACCAGCAGCACCGCCAGGATGCGGAACGGCGTGATCAAATCCTTGGGTTTATCGAGCAAACATTGAGCAAAGGAATCAAAAGCTCAAAGGTTAACCGCGCGAAGGAACAAGAACCCGAAGCGACGGAGTTTCGGCGTGCGGTGGACGCCGGTGAAATGCCGCCGTTGCGTCCGTTCGTTTTTATTACCGACTACAGCCCAAGCGACCTGGCCACGATGTTGCAATCCGGCGGCGTTCAACTTCTCGACGTGCAGACGCTCAGGGCGCTGCGCAGCGACGAATCAGTTATCCGCTGGGGACTGGCCCGCATGGCGCGTTATCAGAAATTAAGCGACGACCTGATCGTGCCGAATCTGGATAAGGAGATCTCCTTTTTTTACGATCCGGCGACCAGAAAATTGCGGAAACAGTTCGAGATATATCCCAAAGCTCTGGAAGCCAGAGTAAACTTCGCGAACGAGCTTGAACGAACTCACACCGAGTTGCTCAAGCAGATTCAAGCCGAGCGCCAACGAAATCACTAACATGAATCCAATATTTCGAATTCTCGTAATTCTGCTGTCTATCCTGCTCGCGCGTCTTATGTCTGCCGCCGATTACGCGGCTCCGACGGAAGGCGATTACACCATTCGGGATTTCAAATTTGCCTCGGGCGAAACAATGCCGGAGTTGCGTCTCCATTATCGGACGTTGGGAAAACCCGAAAAGGATGAGCAAGGGAAAACGACGAACGCCGTTCTCATCATGCATGGGACGACTGGCAGCGGAGCGCAATTTATTCGGCCGGAGTTTGCCGGGGAATTGTTCGGGAAAGATCAGCCTCTCGATGCAACGAAATATTTCATCGTGTTACCGGATGGGATCGGTCACGGCAAATCGAGCAGACCGAGCGACGGCATGCACGCGAAATTCCCTCATTACGGTTATCTCGATATGGTAGACGCGCAGTATCGTCTTCTAACCGAAGGCCTCGGCATCGATCACGCGCGGTTGGTCATGGGAACGTCAATGGGCGGAATGCACACCTGGTTGTGGGGCGAACTGCATCCCGATTTCATGGACGCACTCATGCCGCTGGCGAGTTTGCCGACTCAGATTTCGGGGCGCAACCGTGCATGGCGTCGAATCGTCATTGACGCGATCCGCCATGATCCGGCGTGGAACGATGGTGAGTACAAGACTCAACCGCCGAGCCTGCGCACCGCCGCCGAAATGCTGTGGTTTATGAGCAGCAATCCGGTCTTGCGTCAGAAAGAAGCTCCTACACTCGCAAAAACCGATGAAGTTCTGGACAAATTCACCGAGCAAATTGTGAAAACCGACGATGCGAACGACGTTCTGTACGCGCTCGAAGCTTCACACGATTACGATCCCGGGCCGAATCTTGAAAGAATCCAATCGCCGCTCCTGGCGATCAACTCCGCCGACGATCTGATCAATCCGCCGGAACTCGGCATTCTTGAACGCGAGGTTAAGCGGGTGCCGCATGGCCGCGCCATCGTGGTTCCGTTCAGCGACAAAACGCGCGGCCATGGCAGCCATACGATCGCGGCGTTGTGGAAAGATGAGTTGGTTAAGCTGCTGAAGGAAACAGAAAAATAAGAGCGAATTGCCGAACTTCCGAAGCCTAACGAGTATCAAGCATTCGAAACGCATGGCGTCGGAAAATAAGATTGACATTATTTACGCGAGGAGCGTAGTCTGCAAAACACCCCGCAACCCCAGTAGATAACCCCGACTCTTTCTCCGGTGGATCCGGCCGGTCTTGTCGAGAGAGGCTTCGGCTTTTTGGAGGATATCTAATGAAAAGGCTTTTTGGATCGCTCGTGGTCGGATTTTTTTCGGCTTTTATTCTGATCCTTGGCATTCAAACCAGCATGGCAGGCAGTGCCACGTGGAAGGAAAACCCGATCTCTGGCGACTGGAACACGGCGGCGAACTGGTCGCCTTCTACTGTACCCAATGGGCCATCGGACATCGCGACGTTCGCTTCTTCGAACATCACCAACGTTTCGCTGTCGGATAATACCGAAGTTAACAGTATGTTGTTCAACCCTGGCGCGAGCGCCTTCACGATCACGATCACACCAACCGATCAATCCACGCAGTTCACCGTCAGCGGCGCCGGCATCACGAACAGAGGAGATATCCAGCATTTTGTCGTCGCCGGACCTAATGTCGCTGGCGGTCCATCCGCGAACATCACGTTCCTGAATACCGCCAGTGCGGGCGGAAATGATATATACTTCACGCTTGACGGCGGTCCGCGGAACAGCTTTGCCGGAGGGCAGATTATCTTCTCCGATCACTCCAACGCGGGAAATGCCTCTTTCACTGTCAACGCAGGCAGCGTCAGGGGCGGGAGCGGTGGTCTCTTGATCTTCGACAGCCATGCCTCCGCCGGCGACGCCACTCTGGGGGCTCTCGGCGGTAATGGTGCCCTCGGGGGACAGATTGTCTTCGGTGGACGTTGCGATGGCGGCACTGCGCGCATAACGCTCCTCGGAAATCGCACCGATCTGCCATCGAACGGGAATTTAGACATCAGCGCCCACACAATGCCCGGCGGTGGAGCTGGGCCGGTGACGATCGGCTCGCTACACGGAGACGGCGCCGTATTTCTTGGACCTGCCACACTCATCGTCGGCAGCAGCAACATAAATAATTACCGCTTTTTGGGAGTCATCTCGTGGTTGGGAAGCCAGGGTGGCATCGGTGGTGGACTGGTAAAGATTGGAACGGGCAGGCTGAATTTGACCAATGGCAACACCTATTTAGGAGGAACCACGATTAAACGAGGCGAACTCGTAGTTAACAACCGGACAGGTTCCGGCACCGGCAATGGCCCCGTCCAGGTAGAACACGGCACACTGAGCGGAAAAGGAACAATCGCTGGCGCGGTGACCCTGGGCACGGGGAACGGCAGCGGAGCGGTTCTCGCGCCAGGCCATCTACACGGAGCCGGTACGCTAGGTGCACTCACTATTAACAGCGGACTAACCTTTAATTCCGATGGAGTGTACCAGGTACAAGTCGATAGCAGCACGAGCGTGACCGATCACGTCGCGGCAGTTGGCGTAAGTGTTAGTCCCGGCGCGCAGTTTGACTTTCTCGACACCGGCAACGGTACGCTCCCGGTTGGCACAGTCTTCACTGTGATTAACAACACATCGGCTGATCCAATTGCAGGCACGTTCAGCCAGCAATAGCAATATTTACCAGGTGAATTACGCAGGCGGCGATGGCAACGACCTCACGCTGACGGTTGTGCCCTAGTGCTCGTCAAGCCTCGCAACTGTTGGTTGTGGAAAGATGACTTGGTGGAGCTGCTGAAGCAGACAGAAAAATGAAATCGGGCCCACTGAAGGCCCCAATCGTAACGCATATCGTCAAAAGTGCTCGTCGCTTAGATCAGTCTTCCAAGCGCGCACCGCGTTTTCAAATAAGATTGGCATTATTTACGCGAGGAGCGTAGTCTGCAAGCCGCCCCGCAATCTCAATAGATGACTCCGACTCTTTCCCCGACGGATCCGGCCGGTCTTGTCGAGAGAGGCTTCGGCTTTTGGAAGGATCTCTACCATGAAAAGACTTTTTCTTACGTTTAGCGCGCGGTCTCTGCCTGCTTTTATTCTGATGCTGGGCATTCAAACCAGTCACGCGGGGAGTGCTGCGTGGAAGGCGAGTCCAGCCTCCGGCGATTGGAATACCCCGACCAACTGGAGGCCTCAAACGGTCCCTAACGGCCCCTCGGATATAGCGACGTTCGCCGGCTCCGACACAACGAGCGTCTCCTTCTCTGCAAACACTGAGGTGAACGGCATCGCGTTCAACCCGGGCGCAAGCGCGTTCACGATTACCGTCGCTTCCACATTGACGTTGACCATCAGCGGTGCCGGAATCGGAAATAATTCAGGGCTCGCGCAGAATTTTGTGACTATCTCTGATATCAAGGCCGGGTTGTCATTTATCCGGTTTTTCGGAAACTCGACCGCAGGCAACGGCGACTTTTACAATAGCGGCCGAATCTCCTTCTCCGATGCTTCCAACGCGGCCAATGGCACTTTTTTCACGAACAACGGCACGGTCAATTGTGAACCGTGCGCCGGTTCCGTGGGCTTCGCCGACACTTCCGACGCGGGCAACGGCACTTTTACGACGGCCGGTGCTGACACCACCGACGGATCGCCAGGTGTGGCCTTTTTTATTGGCACTTCGAGCGCAGGCAATGGCACCTTCACATGCTCGCCTGGCCAGGAAGGCGGCGCAGGTGGTTTAGTGAGATTCGCCCAAGCTTCCAGCGCGGCCAATGCCACCCTGATCGCGAACGGCGGCTCGAACGGAGACGGAGGAGGAAGCATTCAGTTTTTTGATGATTCCAGTGGTGGCCAGGCGCGCGCGAAGGTTTTCGGCAACGGTTTCTTGGATATTCGCAGCCATAATGCTCCGGGTGTGTCCATCGGCTCGATCCAAGGAAGCGGACTTGTATTCCTCGGCGCCCGGAATCTGACCGTGGGCAGCAACAACCGCAGCACAAGCTTTTTCGGGTTGATTCAGGACGGCGGACAATTTGGCGCGGGTTCGCTAACCAAGCTTGGGACTGGCACGCTAGTTCTCCTCAATTCAAATGCCTACAGCGGAGGTACCACAATCAGCGGCGGCGCACTTGTCGTCGACAATGAGAGCGGTTCTGGAACCGGTAGCGGTCCAGTGCAGGTGAACGCCGGCAGACTCGGCGGCCGAGGCATAATTGCAGGCGAGGTGACTGTTGGAGACTCAAGCGGGCGCGCAGCGATTTTGTCTCCAGGCAAGAGCGCGAACAGTCGCGGTACGCTCATCATCGAGAGTATGTTGGCGTTCAACTCAGACGGAACATTTAAATTTGAGTTGAACAGTCACACACGCAACGTCGACGAGGTTATCGCCAACGGCGTGACGATCAACAACGGCGCACAATTTTCCTTTGCTGATGTCGGGAATAGTATGCTGCCTCATGGCATAGTTTTCACTCCTATTAGTAACACGTCGCCGACGCCAATTGCCGGCACGTTCAGTAACCTGCCCGATGGTGCGACATTCAGTAGTAACGGCAACACCTATCAAGTGAGCTACGAAGGCGGGGATGGGAATGATCTCACACTCACCGTTCAATAAATGGGAGCGACTCTTATGAGCTGTATTGGAATAAAAATGTTCTTAGCTACCGCCACGCGAACAGCACGACGGCTGGCAACGGTTGCGGTGCTTCTTCTTTTAGCCACAAATGGCACGTTTGCAGGCAGTGCTACGTGGAAGACAAATCCGAATTCCGGCAACTGGAACCGAGTTGGAAACTGGATTCCCCAAACGATTCCCAATGGTCCTTCGGATACGGCTACGTTCGCCATCTCTACTACAAGCAGTGTCTTTCTCTCGGCTAACACAACGCTTAACGGCATTAGCTTCGACACCGGCGGGGACTCATTCACTTTCACCGTCGCTCCTCCGTCGAACTCCGGCTTCCTTGCATTGGAGTTCGACGGCTTCGGCATCACGAACAATTCCGGATCACCGCAGAACTTTGTGACTGCTGCCAATGGAACAATTGTCTTCAAAGGCCAAGCGACTGCGGACGACGCCAGCTTTACTAACACGAACAACGGCGCGGTCCAAGGCCGCGGGGAGGACGGTGCGACCTTGTTTACCGAATTCTCCACCGCTGGCAACGCTAGTTTCACCAACCACGGCGGCGTTGCTTACCAATCATTCCAAGGTCTCACAGAATTCAGCGGTAGTTCGACGGCAGGCAACGCCACCTTTATCAACAACGGTTCCGAAGTCAGTCAGGCGCCCCCCGGCTTCACAGCATTTTTCGACACAGCGAGCGCAGACAATGCCCGTATCGTCAATCATGGCGGCACCTTTAGTGGCGCAAATGGGGGCCTTACCTTCTTCGATTCCAGCTCCTCTACCTTCGGCCCGACCGCAGGTAACGCCACGCTGATTGCCTGCGCGGGCCAGAACGGAGGCGGGCCCGGTGCGATTCAATTTTACAATAACTCTGAGGGTGGCACCGCGCGCGTGGAGCTTTTCGGCGATGGCAACTTGGACATCGGCGAGGATTCTAATAGGACAGTGACGCTGGGCTCCATTGAAGGTGACGGAAATATTTTTCTCGGCTCGCGCAACCTAGCCATAGGCGGCAATAACCAAAGCACAGAGTTTTCCGGTGTAATCCAGGACGGCGGAATTCGGCGCCACGCCGTCGGGGGCTCGCTAACGAAAATTGGAATTGGCAAGCTAGTTCTCAGCCATAGGAACACTTATACCGGAGGAACGATTGTTAAACGCGGCAAGCTCGTCGTTAACAATGTCGGGGGTTCGGGTACGGGAAGCGGACCTGTTCAGGTCGAGCGCGGCATTCTCAGCGGCAAAGGAATTATCGAAGGGGCAGTGATCATGGGCACGGGCTTTGGTGCCGGGGCGTTTCTCGCGCCCGGCTATGTACATGGTGCGGGGAGGCCTGGTGCGCTTACAAGTCAGGGTCTACTGACGTTTAATGGCGATGGGGTTTATCAGATGCAAGTCAACAGCAGCAGTGCGATCGCTGATGAAGTCGCGGCGTTCGGCGTTGCGATCAATGTTGGTGCTAAATTTATCTTCGCTGATATCGGCAATAACACTCTTTCGGTCGGCACAGTCTTTACCATCATCAATAACACTTCAGCCACCCCGATCGCCGGCACGTTCAGCAATCTTCATGACCAATCGAACTTCAGCAGCAACGGGAACACTTATCAAGTGAGCTACGAAGGCGGTGACGGAAACGACCTTACGCTGACAGTTGTGCCTTAGCTGCGCGTTCGCATGGCCGCGCCATCGTGGTTCCGTTCAAAACGCGCGGTCACGGCAGCCACCCCATCGCTGGATTGAGGAAAGATCAGCTGTTGGAATTGCTTAAAGAGACTGAAAAGTAATTAGCGGATTACTCCATAATCATACGCCCCACCATAATAAGCGTACCACGGATAGTACGGATAGTAGTACGGTCCGTAGTATGTATTATACCGCGATTCGGGGGCAGAAGCCTGAGGGTAATAGGTACCAGCGCACCCAACGAGCGAAAGCGCGAGGACTTTCGCGCAAAGGAGCGAGAGGACGATTTGTACTGTGCGAGATCTGTTGGTAATCGCTGCGGAGGTATTCATCCGCTCATTTAATGCCAACGCCGCAAAACAAAAAAGCCAAATTAAAACAAAAATTGTAACCGCCGGGCGGCACGTTGGCCCGCTAAGTTGCATGACTTCGCGGCGTCGCCGTTCCCACCGGTTTCCTTCTTGATTGAAACTATCACGTCACGTGACGGTTCGACTTAAAGAAGCGCTGTGAACCGAACGCGAAACGTGGAGCTCGTCACACTCTTTGAGCGCATCGGCGAATCCGTCGATGCGGATGGCACCGATGCGCCCATCGAAGCGCGCGTCACAAATCAATACCAGTCGCCGTATGTTCTGCTGCCGTAGTATCGTGGGCCGTACGCATCATTATAGCGAACGCCAGAGCGTACGGTAGTCCGCTCATACACGGGTCGGTAGTCATAATAGGTGTACGGATAGGCGGGTGCGTAATACGCGGTAGGATAATAATAACCGCCGTCGTACGCTGTCACATACGGGCCTTCCGCACATCCAATCATGAAAGTTGCCACGACGCCTGCGCAAAGTGCCAGCAAGAATGTTCGACTGCGACGCATCGATTTGGATTCTGTTATGGTTTTCATCAGCTGTTTCCCTTTCGTTTGAGTTCCGATTTTCCCTCTTTTCCAAGAGCCGCACTTTTGTTTCGCGCGTGGGAGCTTCTTCGAAAGGTGCCGGCTTGCAGTGGACGCATTGCCCATCAACCTGATCACCTCCATTTCAGGAACTTCCACGTTGTGAATTCGCTTCGGCTCCATTTGACTTACTCCAGCCCCCGACGTGCGAGGAACCTGTAGCAAGTCTTTATGTACAATTCGCATGACGCGGGTCGATCGGCCGCGTGTTTTCGCCTGGAATGATAATAGTGACGAACCCCTGGTTTGAGTTTTGCGCTTACATCGGCGCTCGATACCTTCCAGCGAAATGATGAGACCAATTTCTGTTAGCCTTGGAGTGCTTGTGACAGTTGTGTCCACGATAGTTGCGCAGGAGCGACCCTCCTCCCCAGGGCCAGCAGATTTCGATGTCATCATTAAAGATGGCACCGTTTACGACGGCTCTGGTGCCGAGCCAAAAGAAGCCGACGTCGCGATTCGAGGGGACCGCATCGTTGGTATCGGCCATTTCAAAGCTGCGAAGGCCAAAGCCGTTGTCGATGCGAAGGGACTCGCCGTGGCGCCCGGGTTTATCAATATGCTCTCCTGGTCCACAGCATCGCTGATCCACGATGGCCGTTCACAGAGTGAAATTCGGCAAGGCGTAACGACAGAGATCATGGGCGAAGGCGAATCGATGGGCCCGTTGAACGATCGGGTGCGCGAGCATATGATTCGTGAGCAAATCGACATCAAATACGACATCAAATGGAACACGCTGGCGGAGTACTTGCAGTACCTCGAAAAGCGTGGCGTATCCTGCAACGTGGCGTCATTCATTGGTGCGACGACGATTCGCGAATACGTGATCGGCTTTGAAGATAAACAACCGACACCCGAGCAACTCGACCAGATGCGCGAATTGGTGCGCAAGGAAATGCAAGCCGGCGCGCTGGGGATCGGCACTTCTCTAATTTATCCTCCTGCCTTTTACGCAAAAACGGACGAGCTAATCGAGCTTTGCAAGGTGGCCGCCAAATACCAGGGCAAGTACATCTCCCACATGCGCAGCGAAGGCAGCCACTTGCTAGAAGCGCTTGATGAGTTAATTCGCATCAGCCGGGAGGCGAAAATTCCGGCAGAAGTTTATCACATCAAAGTCTCGGGCCAGCAAAACTGGCCGAAAATTGACGATCTGGTTTCCCGAATTGAGGCCGCACAGAAGGAAGGACTGAAAATCAGTGCCGACATGTACACTTATATCGCGGGAGGAACTGGCTTGGATGCCTCGCTTCCGCCCTGGACTGAAGACGGCGGTTATCCCGCATTATTCAAGCGGCTGCGCGATCCGGCGACGCGCGAGAAGATTAAGGCAGAGGTTCAAAAGCCCACAAACGGATGGGAAAATCTGTATTTTGATGCCGGCGGCCCGGAGCACATTTTGCTTGCAGAGTTCAGGTCCGAAAAACTGAAGCCGCTTACCGGAAAAACACTGGCTGAAGTAGCCACGATGCGCGGCAACGATCCCATCGACACCGCAATGGACCTGATCGTGGAGGACGAATCGCGCATTGGCACACTTTATTTCATTATGTCGGAAGACAACGTGAAGAAGGAACTCGCGAAACCGTGGGTTTCGTTCGGCTCCGATGAAGCGTCGCAGGCGCCTGAGGGCCTGTTCCTGAAATCCAATCCACATCCGCGTGCGTATGGAAATTTCGCGCGTGTGCTGGGCAAGTATTCCCGCGACGAAAAAGTGATTCCACTGAAGGAAGCAGTGCGGCGCTTGAGTGGATTGCCTGCCACAAATTTAGGACTCGATCACCGCGGGTTTCTTAAAGAGGGGATGTTTGCCGACGTGGTCGTATTCGATCCGGCGACGATTACCGACCACGCAACGTACGAAAAACCACATCAATATGCGACAGGTGTGAAGCACGTTTTTGTAAATGGGGTGCAAGTCCTCAAGGATGGCGAGCACACTGATGCGAAACCGGGAAGAGCGCTCTGGGGCCCTGGAAAAACAAAATAAATCTGCTGTAGCGGGTTCCGTGTGGGAATCGCGGCGGCTCCTGTTCTTACAACGTCAGGGTACGGAAAAAGAGACACGTAAACGCGCCTTTGAAGACGTTGTATTAAAACGACGGAGTTTAGTATGGCAATTGTTCCAAGGAAAAGCGAGGAACGCTCGATAGCGGACCGCGGGCGCGATCCGTTTAACTATCTGCGAAATCAGATCAATCGCGTGTTTGACGATTTCTGGGGCGAATCGTCGTTGGCGCCTCGGGACGAAATCGCTGCCGGTTTTTGGCCGCAGGTTGACGTCACCGAGACAGACAAGGAGGTGAAAGTGTCTGCAGATGTTCCGGGGGTGGAAGCCAAAGATCTTGACGTGAGTGTCGAAGACGGACTGCTCACCATTAAAGGCGAGAAGAAATACGAGCGCGAACAGAAAGAGAAAGGGCAATATCGCATGGAGCGCAGCTATGGCTCATTTGAACGCGCCATCCAATTGCCAGCGGCAGTGGATGAATCGAAAGCAAAAGCTGAGTTCAAAAAAGGCGTGCTGCGATTGGTTCTTCCCAAACGCCCAGGAGCGCAACCGCGCAGGAAAAAAATCCCAGTCACATAAAGCGAACGTGGGATTCTCGCGGTGTGATAGCCGTCTCGCGGTGTCGAAGCGTATCCACTGCCGCGGCACAGCTACTCATCGTTGTTTACCCTCCATTGAGGGATTGAAAACCGAACGGCCGGGGTAGAAGTTTAACATTTCCATGGATCCAATCAGGAATATCAAGCTGCGCTGGCTGCATGGCGCGTTGCACGATCTCACCTCCGAACTATCGCGTCTGCAATTTTCCAGATTTGCACCGCGCGCCTGGGAGCCGGCGATCAACGCATATCGCTGCGAAAAATGCATTCGTATTTGCGTCGACCTGGCGGGCGTTGATCGCGCGCTGATTGATCTCAGCGTCGAACCCCGACGCGTGATCATCCGCGGCACGCGAGAGCTCCCGGAGCCAACTGGTGACGAGGGATGCCCCCTGCAATTACTGGCCATGGAGATTGATTACGGCCCGTTCATACGGGAGGTGTCTTTGCCAGCTGACGTCGAAATCGAGCAAGCGCACGCCGAGCAACGCAACGGTTTGCTTTGGATTTCGCTGCCGTTGAAAGAATCATGAGCGCAAAAGAACTCAGCACCTTGCAGGCTAATGTTGAAACGAAGCCCGGACCGGAGAGCACGATTGCGGCGGGAATGGAGAAGGGTGGAACGCCGAACATTCCTGAAGAATTGTCGATTCTGCCCGTGCGCGGGATTGTTGTCTTTCCCGGCACAATCATTCCGCTGAATATCCAGCGGGCCGCATCGCTCAAACTGCTCGACGACACGTTGCCGCGGACGAAAGTCATCGGTCTTCTCACGCAGCGCGATGAGGGGAATGAAGAGCCGATACCGCGAGACCTCTATTCAGTCGGCACGGCGGCACTGGTGCTCAAGCTTGTGCGCCAGGCAGATGACAATGTGTTAATTATCGTGCAGGGGTTGCGCCGCTTTTCGCTTCGCAAAATAGTGGCGACCTCGCCGTTTGTACGAGCCGAGATCGATCTGCCGGAATCAATTCTTCCACCGGCCAGCAAAGAATGGGAAGCCACGTTCAGAAACTTGCGGGATTCGGCTGCGCGGTTATTCGAACTCGCTCCGGACGCGCCCGAGCAGGCGCGTCTCATGATTCTGAACATTGAGACTCCCGAGCAGCTCGCCGATTTTTTGGCGCCGAACTTGAACGTGGATGTCGCGCAGAAGCAGGCGTTGCTTGAGGAACTCGACGTCGAAAAGCGCGTGCGCGGAATCCAAAAACAAATCTCTGCACAGCTCGAGATCGCTGAGATTCAGCAAAAGCTGCAAAAAGATGTGGCCTCGCAATTTGCCGACGCGCAACGACGCGCTTATCTCCGTTCGCAGATCAAGGCGATCCAGCGCGAGCTGGGCGAATCCGAAGGCGGCGGCGAAGAACAGGCCCAGCAACTGCGTGCCCGGCTCGAGGAAGCCAAACCGCCGGAGGAAGTGATGAAACAGGCCGAGCGGGAATTGAAGCGGCTCGATTTCATTCCTCCGGCAAGTCCGGAATTCTCGGTGATCGTCAGCTACATCGAGATCATCGCCGATTTGCCTTGGAACAAATTAAGCGAGGACAACCTCGATCTCGACCAGGCGCAGAAAATCCTCGACCGCGATCATTACGATCTGGAAAAAGTAAAAAAACGGCTGATCGAATATCTTGCCGTTCGAAAACTCAATCCCCAAGGGCACGGCGCAATTCTCTGTTTTCTTGGTCCGCCCGGCGTGGGAAAAACCAGTCTCGGTCAATCAATCGCCGACGCGCTGGGTAGAAAATT
>QHOR01000097.1:18169-18450 GCA_003219395.1 Verrucomicrobiota bacterium
TCGGCGGTATGCGCGACGAAGCCGAAATCCGCGGACATCGCCGCACGTACATTGGTTCGATGCCCGGGCGTATTGTCCAAGAGCTGCGTCGTTGCGGCACGCGTAATCCTGTGTTTATGCTCGATGAAATCGACAAGATCGGCGCCGATTTTCGGGGTGATCCGGCCAGCGCGTTGCTCGAAGTGCTCGATCCGCGGCAAAACGACAAATTTGTGGATCGTTATCTCGACGTCCCTTTTGATCTGTCCCAGGTCATTTTCATCGGCACAGCAAATTACATC
>QHOR01000303.1:0-3201 GCA_003219395.1 Verrucomicrobiota bacterium
GAAACGGGTGAGCTATGAGTGATCGTCGCATGGCGCAGCGCCATTAATTTTCCATCTTTATCCGCGCTCATGGAAAATGTTTGTTCAGTCCTTGCGCGTTGACCGGCAGAATCGAACATCTGTGGCCGCGTAAAAGTGAGCTTTACCGGTCGCTGCACCAGTTTCGATGCAGCTGCTGCGAGTAGCGTCTGGCTCCACTGAAATCCTTTTGAGCCGAATGCGCCGCCGATGAATTTGCAGATGATCCGTACATGGTCGCGAGGCAAGTCGAACGCATTTGCCACGATCTTCTGCAACTGTTTGATTCCGCGGGTCGCTTCGTGAATTAGCAAGCGATCGGGCGTTTCCCACTCAGCTGTGGTTGAGTATGTCTCAATCGGGTTGTGATTCTCGACCGGTGTAGAATAAACAACGTCGATCTTGTGCGCAGCGGTGGCGAGCCCGCCGTTCACATCACCGCGTTTTACCTGCAATCTTTCCCTACCGATAAACTTCTCCGGCGACGTCGCGTTTCTTCGCGCGGATTCCTCGCGCAGTGCCACTATCGGCGGCTGCGTTTGATATGTTACCCGAACCAGCGACGCAGCGTGAATTGCTTGCTCAAATGACTCCTCGACAACAATCCCAAGATGCTGACCCGCATAGTGAATCTCGTCATCCTGCAATGGAACGCGGCTCTCACCCGGCGCGCCTTTTTTCGTTAGGTCGTCAGGGTACGGTTTGAATGGCGGTGCATTCTCGCGAGTCAAGATGTCAATCACACCGGGCGCTGATCTCGCCTTCGAAAGGTCGATCTTGGTGACACGACCGTTTGCGATCGCGCTTTGAATCAGCGCGCCGTAAGCCAGCTTCGGACGTGTAAACTCCGCCGCAAACGTCGCACGACCTGTGACTTTGAGTTTGCCGTCGAGCCGCGCAAGCGGTTGGCCGATCGCGTTCATTTCAGTTTTCTGAGGAGCGCACGCTTGCAGCGTGCCGGCAATCGCATTCCGCCATCGCGAACTTTTTATGTGAGTGCGACTCGCCGCCAGATCCACATTTTTCGAAAAGATTGTTCCGGCAGAATGCCGAAACCAGCACGCTGCAAGCGTGCGCTCCCCAACCCGCGGAACTTGGTCTCATGTCATCTCCGCCACCATCGTCAACGCGCGAACGATCGCGCGCTTCGCGAGCTCAATCTTGAATGAATTGTGTTTGTAACCTTTCGCCGCCGCGAGTTCGGCTTCGGCTGCGGCGCGAAAAGCTTTTTCGTCAGCAGTCTTCCCGATCAATTCTTTCTCTGCTGCACTCGCCCGCCACGGTTTGTGAGCAACACCTCCAAGCGCGAGTCGCACAGCGTTGATTTTCTTGTTCGAATCCAGATCCAGCGCCGCGGCCACGCTCACCAGCGCGAATGCATAGCTGGCGCGATCGCGCACTTTTAAATAATGCGATCGCGCCGCAAGAGGCATCGCTGGAAGATCGACCGCGACGATGAGTTCGTCCGAGGCGAGATTTGTGTCTCGTTCAGGCGTGTTGCCCGGCAAGCGATGAAAATCGGCAAACTTGATCTCTCGCTCGCCTTGTGGACCGCGCACGCTCACGATCGCATCGAGCGCTGCCAGCGCGACACACATGTCGCTTGGGTGCGTAGCGATGCATTGTTCGCTCTGGCCGAGGATCGCGTGCATACGATTGTAACCTTCGAGCGCGCCGCAGCCGCTGCCAGGGTTGCGCTTGTTGCATGCAGGAAACGCAGGATCGTAAAAGTAATAACAGCGCGTCCGCTGCAACAGATTGCCGCCGACTGTCGCCATGTTGCGCAACTGCGGGCTAGCTCCCGAAAGGAGCGCCTCGCTCAAAACCGGGTAACGCGTTTTGATTAGTTTATGCTCCGCGACATCGGAATTGCGTGCCAACGCGCCAATGCGCAAACCTTTATTCGGAAGCTCCTCGATCTGCCCAAGTGGCAGGCGATTGATATCGACCAACTCGTTAGGCGTCTCCACGCCCATTTTCATCAGGTCAATTAAATTCGTTCCTCCGCCAAGAAGTTTTCCCTGCGGTTTGCTGGAAATGGCGGTAACGGCCTGATCTGCGTCTGCCGCCCGTGAATAGGTGAATGGATTCATGTAAACGAGGGACGCGACTCGGCCCGGTTCGCCTCGTCTCTTCGACAAGAGGAGAGGATTGAGGTGAGGGATCTCGCAGCGCCAGCAGCTGTAGCTAACGAACCGCCAACCTGGCCTCTCCCTTGCAAAGAGAGAGGCGACAGCATGACGGCGCAGATGTGGAAACCAGAATGCCAATTCATGTGCGCATCTTTGTTTTTGCGTCTTTCACGGCAGCTAGAATATTCGGATACGCGCCGCAACGACAGATATTGCCGCTCATCCATTCACGAATTTCATCATCGCTGTTCGTGTGCCCTTCCTGTACGCAGGCCACTGCAGAACAAATTTGACCGGGCGTGCAGTAGCCGCATTGAAATCCGTCGTGCTCGATGAACGCCGCTTGCATGGGATGCAACTCATCGCCCTTAGCGAGTCCTTCGATCGTGGTGATCTCATCGCCTTGGTGCATCACCGCCAGTGTCAGGCATGAATTAATGCGTCGCCCATTTACAAGCACAGTACAGGCGCCGCATTGGCCGTGGTCGCATCCTTTTTTGGAACCGGTGAGCTGCAGCCGCTCGCGCAATGCATCGAGCAACGTCACGCGTGGATCGACCTCGAGCGCGTAATCCTTGCCATTGATCTTAAGGCGCACATTTATTGAATCGGCCGATGCTCCAGCCGCGCTCGTCGAATCGGCTGGGTCGATCGCAGCGGAAGTGAGAAGACTCGGACCAATCGCAATTGCTGCACTCGTTCCAGCGACTTGTTTGATAAACTTTCTTCGTGTCTCTGGATAGCCGAGAATTGAAAATTCGCCCGATCGATCGGCCGCAGATTGAAAAGGCTCCTCCGATTCCGCCGCCATGCTTATGAATTCGCACGAGAACCAGAAAAAGGTTGGCCAGCCTTCGATCAGGTCTCGGCGTTTGATTAAGTGTCTGCGGTCGGGCGCTTGGTTTGCCTCCGAATCAGACCTGAGACGCTCAACTCCCAAGGCTTTCGCGAGCGCCGCACAATGCCGAAAATCCAATTAAGTTAATCAAGAAAAGTGCCGCTTGATGAACGCACGTCCCGAAGCCGATTTGAGGTATCTCTCAAAGGCCAC
>QHOR01000303.1:3283-4590 GCA_003219395.1 Verrucomicrobiota bacterium
AACTTTTTCGTATGCGGCACACTTCCTCATTATGCTGTCGGGATCGCTGCCGAAGATTGCCAGTTAAATCAATGTACTGCTGCTTCGAATGTGATTCAGATCGCAGCAAATAGACGTAATGCATCAGAAAATTAAGGTACCAGCGGTAGCTTCAAGCCAGCGTCCGCCTTCGCGCAAGGCTAAGTCGGATCGCTCCTCTTCGGCGCAAACGACCGCGGACTACCCCAGTGGGATGCAGTGTGATACGATTCTCTGCTCGCACCGCTGCGATGCAGCCTGCTATGGACTGATATGCCCTACTGACGTGGTAATTGCCCCCCATGCCTCTCGGGGAAGCTGGTGATTCTCAATGGGAATTCGTTCCGGGGGTTTGCGCGTCACTTGCCGCGTCGTCGTTGTCGCTACGCTTGTGGATTCTGCCGCACAACCCGCCAGCCCTATTAATGCCAGAATCTGTAGATAAGAAATTGCTTTCGTGTTCCCTCCCGCCCGTTTTGAAGTGTAAATTCGAACCTCTGGGGCGTCAAGAAACGTTCGAACTGCAAGCGAGATCGGGGAGACCTAACCGCGTGAGGATCCTAGCATCCAGACGCGACCGTGGAGCAATTCTTGGCGATCGGCGATCCGGAGAGGTTCAATGCGTTCGTGAAGGGCTTTGCAGTCAACCAAGTTCATCTTGTGGCTGCGCCGGAATCGTTGGCAGCAGATGCCAGGAGAAATCGCTCAAACACTCGCGAAAACCCGTCATAAATGAAATCCAAAAATTCTTGTGGAGTTTTTCCATCCTTTGGTGCTGGGATATTACCACTCCCAGTCGGCGGGCGCCCCGGCAAGGACCAAAGACAGTAGCGCTCATCTTGGTTAAGCGTGATATAAAAGGGCATCGTGTCCCGCCCTCGCTTTCACCCGGAGAGAGAGAACAATTGGCGTGTACATGATGCGAACGAGCACATAGTTACGAATTGCTGCACGGACCGTGATCGGAGACGGGCCCGGTAGATCCGAGGTTAATTTCAACGGTTCGCCTCTGGGTCTCTCAAAGCTAATTCCTGCTGCCGTACATTTGTCTACGAGCTTATCAAACAAGCTAATTGTACCGTTGATCAATGGCTCCCATTTCAGGCGGAAGTCTGCTGTTCGGTTTTCGAATAGACTCCGTTTATTCTCCTCCAATGCGTTGAATTGCTCCGTAGAACCGGGTAGCCGCTTCACAAGAGCATCTGCTATATCATCTGCTTTGCCGCGATCGGCATTAGAGCGCGACAGCGCTCTTGCATTAATTCTTCCAGTACTTTGTTATTGCCGTT
>QHOR01000304.1:0-3466 GCA_003219395.1 Verrucomicrobiota bacterium
AGCAGGCGCGGGCGAACTGAGAAACACCGTGCCGGTGGCATTTGTTCCGCCGCTCACGCTCGCCGGACTTATCGTCATCGATTGAAGCAAAGGCGGCGCATTCGGATCGGGACTGACGTTGACGAAGATGGATCTTGTCACGCCGCCTGCGCTCGCGAAGACATTTCCTCCTGTAGGCAGCCCGGTTACGGGGCTGGTTCCAATGGCGAAGCTGGTTGCACTGTTTCTCTCAGGGATCGTGACACTCGCCGGCACGTGGATGATCGACGGATTATCAGTCGTTAGGCTAACGGTTCCGCCACCGGCTGGGGCTGGAATCACTAGCGCAACACTCGCCCGACCGGAATTGCCGCCGATGACATCTTGACCGGCGGGACCGATAGCGAGCAAGGTGGCCGGGCCGGGAGCGGGATCGATTTCCAGCATTCGCGCCTGCGATCCGCCGGATGTTCCGTAATGACCTTGAATGAATACCCAGCGCGGAAACGGAGTCTCCGGCGCGGGCGTTGTCGTAAAAGTGGCGCTGATGCTGCCACCGGGAATCGTGACGCTTTGAGGAACGATCACCTCACCTTCCATGCTGCCTTGCAATGTGACGACTGCGCCGCCAGCTGGAGCGGGTGAAGTTAGTCGGAGCGTTCCCGTCACTGTGTTGCCGGAAAGAACTGTTTGTTGGCTCAATATTAACGACGAAAGACTCGCTGGAGGCGGAGGATTTCCAGGAGGGGTTACGGTCAACCAGGTTTGCGGCGCACGATAGCCATCGACGTCGGTGCCGGTTTCGATGATGATGCGGGTGGCAACTGAAACTGCGCTCGTCGGAATTGTAAGATCGACATCGGTTGCGCCTGCAGGAATGAAGACGGTAGGCGGCGGCCTGACGATATTGGGATCACTGCTGACCAGCCGAACGGTGGTGCCGCCCGGAGGCGCAGCGCTTTGCAATGTCACCGTGGCATTGACCGAGGTTCCGCCGACCACGCTCTCGTTACTCAAACTCGTGCCGTAGAGAATCGGAAGAACACCGAACGAATTCTGTCCGCGACCATTGGCAAAGCCGGCAAATAAATCTCCGATGATCCCAACGGAGACACCGTTGTTCGGCACCGGCCCGGTGGCAATATTGGAAATCGTTGCATCGGTTCTTCCGGCCGGAACGGTGATCGTGGTCGACGGCATGTTTACCTGTGGAATGTCGGTTGAGATCGACACAACTGCGCCACCTGTGGGCGCCGGGTTATCCAACATTACGCGCGCTTGCGCAGTGTTGCCACCATAGGCGTTGCCCGGTTCGGCGAGAATCGCGAACAAATTTACGTTCGGAGGAGCGACCGGAGCTGTCACCGCGATCGCGCGACCAGCCGACCAAAGACCACCCACGTCGCCGTGCAGTGCCCGCACGCGCCAGAAATAATTCCCCGGCGCCAGTAGATCCCGTGTGATCATGTAATCGGAGCGGCTCGGGCTCAGCAGCAGAACCATTGTCGCGAGTCCAAAGTTCGGACTTGTGTTGAATTCGAGATCGTAACCCGGCACCTGCGGATTTGGCGTATCCGACCAGTCCACAAAGAATGGAAGCTGCACAGTCGCTGCGTTAGCTGGCGCAAGCGGCGAAACGCCTGCCGGAATCGGGGCCGCATTGGTGATCTGCACTGTGCGCGTCGCGGAAGGCAGACTGCGCACGCCGTCCGCGGAAACGGCGCGTACTCTATAATAGATAGTGAGCGGGTTTCCCCACAGCGCGCCGGATTGCGTCCCGAAGTTTATCGGCGAAAGCGTGAGGTTTAGTGGATAAGAAAATGTCGGTTCGTCATCTGCTTCCAGGATGTAAGACTGAGCATTCACAACTGACGACCACTTGATATTGAAACTCTCACGCACGTGAAACTGCGCGTTGTTGGCCGGCGTGATGAACGACGGCGCAGCGGGCGCCGGTCCGAGCCCGGTGACAGTGAACGATCGCACTGTTGACCACGGCGAATCCACTCCGCCGTTCGGGCCAAGCTGCGTGCATTTGACTCGCCAGAAATAAGTGCCGTTAGGCAGGCCACTCACCTTGTCGGCGGTTGGGGTCGGAATCGATGGATCGGAATCCATGTTTGTGAACCCCGAAGCAATGACCGTGGTGAAGCCGGACGTTGTCCGGACTTGCCAGGTGTAACTGCCAAGGGGNTGGGCCCTCCCGGCGCAGATACAGGATTCCAATCAAGTGTGATTGGCTGAACCAGAGACGCACCGTTGGCGGGAGCAACCAGAACGGGGGCTGGAGGTTGAGCAGGCGGAGGCGTGGGCGTAGGAGATCGTCGCGCGTTTGCAGATGATGTGCCGCCCCAAATCAAGATCAAAGCAGCCGTGAATACTGAACAAGCTTTTCTCCCAAACATTTGTTTGTAACGAATGGCAATCGGAATGGAAGTCTAACGGGGAAAGGTTGCACGACTGTTACTTTTCAGTCGTTTGCTGTTACTGTTGCAGGGTTCGAAACGAAACGAGTGTTCATTCGAGAAGCACAGTGTGAAATGACGGACACGAAAATGACATTTCGTGTTTATTCCGCGGCCACGGCGGAGAACTGCAAATTCCGTCAAACGTGCGCCCTCTCACCCGCAAACTAAAAGGCCAAACTCTCCTGTTTCGGAGCTGAGCCTGCATGAGTTAGGCCGGCGAATTTTTTCACTAGTTCGTCGAGCTTGGCGACGTAGTAATCGACGTTTTCGTCGCGGTTTTGTGGATCGAATTCGCTGGCTAGTTTGGCGGCTTCATAGGCGGCCACTTTTTTCGGTGTGGCTTTGACGTAGTAGCTGATTTGGTCTCCTGGCTTGTAATTGCGCCCGCTTGCCAGCGCAAGTTCGTACGCGGCAGCGCGGTTGCGCGCGGAGCCGGCAATCTTGGCGCGATACTTATCGAGCGAATCCTGAAGTGTATCGGTCTTCATCAGCATATCGATCTTCCATTCGCGGTTCCGAATTTGTTTCTCGAACCGGTTTCGAAGATCGGTAATCGCCTCAGATTTTCCTTCCATGATCAGCTTGATCATCTCTTCGAGAAAAACGCGCTGGAATTTTTCGAGTCCACGCGATTTAAGAGCGCCGCCCTTGATGATTACATCGCCATCCTTGGTTAAAAGTGCGTAGTTCTTGGCCTTGTAGCTGAACATCGCTTCGAATTGCTCGTCGAAGTCGATTTCAATCCCTTCGGGCAATTCCTTCGCCAATCCTTTTTGCAATTCATCTATCTCAATCTGCGCCGGCGGGACGAAATAAATTCCATCGGTATCGACCTCAATCACCTTTGCGCCGCGTTTGCCTAACCAGTCGATCATCTTCTTCAACAAATCGCGTCCGATCTGGGTGACGCGCGCTGCGGCGTCGAAGTCGGCGAAATGTCCCTGTGCGAATCCCAGGTAGCCGTAGAAACTGTTCAGCAAAATCTTGAATGTGTTTTGCAGCGCCTGGAGGTGATGCTG
>QHOR01000304.1:3518-6027 GCA_003219395.1 Verrucomicrobiota bacterium
CGAAGCTTGATTGGGGACGCAGCGATGGCTTCCTGCGGTCGCGGCCCTCACGCCTCCAAATCGCCGAGAAAACAATCGAATTTCAACATGATCGACGGATAAAGCGAGGCCACGTCGCAGTGCCAGACGTTGTGCGCGACCCCGGTGAAGAAGATGTCCGCGTAACCGCCCTCGAACGCGCGCACCATCGGCAGCTCGGGTATGGAATGGCGTTGCCGGAAGTATTCGCGCAGGAACAGCGCATTGATCCGCGTAGCGTTGCCGCGGACGATTATCTCCTGATAGTTATAGGGAAAAATCTGGGCTTGGATGAAGTAGCTCGCGCTCAACAATTCCGAGAGCGCTCGCGCCTCGCGCACGCCGCACAGCGCGCGTTGTCGAAAGGCTTCCGAATTTTCCAGATACGCGCGCTGCAACTCCTTACCAGTCAGCGCCGAAATTTGTTCGCTGTCGCAAAGATCAAAATGCCTGGCGACATCGGTCCGTTCGAAACCGGCAAGCGAACGCATGCCGATGTCGTAAAATTGCGCGAGCAAGAAAGTATCGACGAAATGACGACCACCGATTGTGAACTTTGGGTAATCGATTGTTTTCTCGGCGATTTGGAGGCGTGAGGGCCGCGACCGCAGGAAGCCATCGCTGCGTCCCCAATCAAGCTTCGTCTTCGCCTTCCTCGCCCGCGCTACCAGATATGGGAGATCGAAGCGGAACAAGTCGTGACCTTCGATTACGTCCGGATCCCGTTCCTTGATAAGATTTGTTAGGCGCTTGAGCGTCTCATGCTCGGATTCCTCGACATTATTGGGATCGACAACCAGTAGGTCTTCCCAGCCGGTGTTATCCGAGAGCGCGATGCTCATGATGTGATCGCTCCGGCTCGGGTCATCGACTCCGGCTACAGCGCTTTCCACCGAAAGCACCTCAAGTTGCATGCGTTTCAGTTGTTCAAACGGCAGGTCCTTAAACAATGTGCGTCCCGTGGCCGTGAGATAATGCTGCACTGGATCGGTGAAGCCGAAGAAATCGCGCCCAGCGCTTTTGAGCCCATTGCGCAATGCGATGAGTTCTTTCCAGCTATCGACCGTGACTAGCCATCCGTACTTGAGACTGCTCTCAAGCTTTTCGGATTCAATGCCGAGATCGACAACATCCGAATCGCACCAAATAAATGGATGAAAAGGCTCAACATCAATCGTCGTGGATCCATTTGCTTCCCGCCGGTAAATCTTAACCGTTCCGGTTTCGCCAAGTTCAATGGCGACAATGCGTGGCGTTGGATCAGCGCCGAAAAGCAATGTGTTCTTCTCGAATTCCATGAGTCATTCAACTTTCTGTCATTTCAAGCGAAGTCGAGAAATCTCTCGCTGTGATTGCACCCAATAAGAATTCGGAGATGCTTCGACTTCGCTCAGCATGACAAAATGAAGACCGTTTCGTTCCCGATCGCATTATTTTCCATTCTTCTTCCCGCGGTTTCTCTATTCGCGCAGCAAACGCCGCAATCGCTCGCTGACGCGGAGGTGCCGTCGCTCCTCACAATTTACAAAGACATTCATAGTCATCCTGAATTGTCCGGGCATGAGGAGCGAACCGCCGCGTTGATTGCGAAGGAATTGCGCGCTGCGGGCTGCCAGGTCACCGATCACCTCGGCAAATATGAAAATTCCAAGCTCAAAGGCTACGGCGTGGTGGGCGTGATGAAGAATGGCGACGGGCCAATCGTGCTTGTACGCACCGACATGGATGCGTTGCCAGTAGAAGAAGAGACTGGTTTGCCGTACGCAAGTAAAACCGTCGCCCCAAACGATGAAGGTAAAGATGTTCACGTGATGCACGCCTGCGGACATGACACACATATCGCGGCGTTCATCGGCACTGCGCGCGCTCTCGGAAAATTAAAAGACCAATGGCACGGCACGATCGTGTTCGTCGCACAACCAGCAGAGGAGCTTGGTACTGGCGCACGGGCATTGCTCAAAGACGGTCTTTACGCAAAATTCGGTAAACCGAACTTTGCGCTCGGTTTTCATGACAAGGCCGATCTGGAAATCGGCCATATCGGCGTAACTGAAGGATATACATCCGCAAATGTCGATTCAGTCGATGTGACTGTTCGAGGCGTGGGCGGACACGGCGCCTATCCGCACAAGACGAAGGATCCGATCGTCCTGGCAGCGGAAATCATCAACGCCTGGCAAACCATTGCAAGCCGCGAGAATAATCCGCTCGATCCAATGGTTGTCACGGTCGGTTCCATCCACGGCGGAACAAAGCACAACATCATTCCGGACGAAGTGAAAATGCAGTTGACTGTGCGCACCTACAAAGCTGAAACGCGCGAGCATGTGTTGGCGGCGATTGAGAGAATCGCCAAAGGGATCGCAGCGGCCGGCGGAATTCCGCCAGAACGAGCGCCAATTGTCAGCGTATCGAAAGATCAATTTTGCCCGGCGACTTACAACAATCCCGAGCTCACGAAGCGGCTTGTTGCTGTTTGGAAGAACTCGTT
>QHOR01000098.1 GCA_003219395.1 Verrucomicrobiota bacterium
ACTCTCCTGCACAGCGCGTCGAACCGTTTGGGGCGTAATACCGTGCTCTTCGTTGTATTGCATCTGTTTGGCGCGCCGGTATTCGGAAATCGAGATAAGCGCTTCCATGCTCTGGGTAACCTGATCGGCAAATAGCACGACTTCGCCATTCACATGGCGCGCGGCGCGACCTGCGGTTTGGATCAAAGAAGTCTGGCTCCGTAAGAAACCTTCCTTATCCGCATCCAGAATGCACACGAGCGAAACTTCCGGCAAATCGAGGCCTTCGCGCAGCAAATTGATTCCCACGAGAATGTCGAAATCGGCTGCGCGCAGGCCGCGCAAGATCTCGACTCGTTCGATAGCGTCGATATCGCTATGCAGGTATCGCACTTTTAATCCGACATCGCGGAGGTAATCGGCCAAGTCTTCCGCTGTTCGCTTGGTCAGGGTGGTCACCAAAATTCGTTCATTCTTTTCCACACGCTGACGGCAAAGCTCAATGGTCTCATCGATCTGATTCTTAAGCGGCTTAAGCGTAATCTTCGGATCGAGCAGTCCGGTAGGACGGATGATCTGCTCGACAACGAGCGGTGCACCCGGCGTGTGAACATCGAATTTTCCCGCAGGTTCATCGGTACGCGAAACCTGCGGCTGCGAATTTGGCGTCGGGCGTTTCCCCCCCGGAAGAACAAACGGAATCAATTCCGCCTCACCGATCCGTTGTCGCCGGTGCGGGAGATATCCTTTGTTTCCGACCATGCTATTTTGAATTTCAAATTCCGCCGGAGTCGCGCTCACGTAGATAGTCTGATTCGTCAGCTTCATGAACTCGTCGAAATTAAGCGGCCGATTGTCGAGCGCGCTGGGCAAACGAAAACCGTAATTTACAAGCACGGTCTTGCGTGAGCGATCGCCCTCGTACATTCCGCCGATTTGTGGAATGGTTGCGTGCGATTCATCGATGACCACCAGAAAATCTTTCGGAAAAAAATCGATGATCGTGTACGGCTTGGAGCCCGGCGCGCGTCCAGACAAATGTCGCGAGTAATTCTCAATCCCATTGCAAAACCCCATTTCCTGTAACATTTCCAAATCGTATTCGGTGCGCATCCGCAGGCGTTGCGCTTCCAGGAGTTTGTTTTGTGATTCGAGTTCAATGATTCGCTGTTCCAGCTCTTCGCGGATTGTGCGCAATGCGCGGTTCAGTTTGTCTGCCGGTGTCACGAACTGTTTTGCGGGATAAAACGTAATCACGGCAAGAGATTCGTGCGCGTGCCCGGTTAAGGGATCGAACCGGGTGATCGCTTCAATTTCATCGCCGAAGAATTCGATGCGTATGCCTTCTTCATCAGCGGCGCCTGGATACACTTCTACGACGTCTCCCCGGACGCGGAATCTGCCCCGCGCGAAGCTGACGTCATTGCGCTCGTACAACATATCGATCAAGCGGCCGAGCACGGCTTCCCGCGATATCTGTTGTCCCCGCTTCACCGTGAGTAACATCTGCAAATAATCTTCCGGCGACGTGATGCCGTAGATGCAGGAGACGCTCGCTACCACGATAGTGTCGCGGCGGGAAAGTAGCGCGCTCGTGGCAGCGAGCCGCAATCGCTCGATCTCTTCATTGATGGAAGAATCCTTCTCGATGTAGGTGTCGGAGCGAGGGATATACGCTTCCGGCTGGTAGTAATCGAAATAGCTGACGAAATATTCGACTGCATTCCGCGGGAAGAATTGCTTGAACTCTGAGTAGAGCTGCGCGGCAAGTGTTTTGTTATGTGAAATGACAAGAGTAGGCCGATCCAATTGCTGGATGACGTTCGCCACCGTGAAAGTCTTGCCCGAACCGGTGACACCCAGGAGTGTCTGGTGACGATTACCAGCTTCAACGGACTTGATCAGCTTCGCTATCGCCTGCCCCTGGTCGCCGCGCGGTTTGTAGTTCGATTCAAGCTGAAAGGACATCCATCAATCTAGCAGCGACTGTTGGTAATTCCCAATCACCGCGGCCAACGAACAGCGTTAAGCGCTCCAGATTTGTTTCAGGACCCTGCGGAAATTTCCGCCGAGGATCAGTTCGATGTCCGCGTCGGAATAGCCCCGGCGAATCAAGCCGTCAGTGATGTCAAACATTCGTTTATAATGGTTCGCGCCATCAATGTCCATTTTGTCGCGAAAAGCGTAGCTGGACTTGTACAGCGCCATTAGCCATTTTTTGTAGTCCTCCGGAAGTGCGTCGTAGCCGTCAAGATCGATATCGCTACCGACACCTACATGTTCAACTCCGACGAGCTTGGCGACGTGATCGTAATGGTTCAGCAGATCTTCTATCGTTGTCGGTTCCCTGGCGGAAACGAAATTGCGGACCCCGGTGATACCCATGACTCCTCCTTTGGCCGCAATTTTACGGATCGCTTCATCAGTTTTGCACCGTGGCTGATCGGGATTAAGCGCGCGGCAATTGGCATGGGTGATGAGCACTGGCGCCTTGGAAATCTCGAAAGCGTCCAGCGTAGTGCGATCGCCGCAATGAGCGACATCAATGGCCATTCGTACCTTATTCATACGTTCGATGATCGAAACGCCGAAATCGCTGATGCCATCATCGCGTCGCTCTGTGCTTCCATTCCCGATCAGGTTGCGGCTGTTATAGGTGAGCAGCGATACACGCTGTCCTAGTTGGTAAAATCGATCGACGTCGTCCGGGGCGCGAAAATGCTCGGAGTTTTGCAGCCCTAGAATAATGCCTATTTTGCCGGAACTTTTGGCGGTATCGATGCCTGTCGCATCATCGACGCGCATCAGCTGCTCTCCGTGATGTGCAATAAATCCATTCCAGAGACCGAGAAACCACATTACCTGGTCGTAAGCGTTTGGTCCGGCGGTTCCGACACCAATGTGCATCACGTCGATTCTGGAATCTTTGAAGCGCTGAAAATCGGCGGGAGTAAATGTCTCAGGATCGGTGAACCAGGTTGGGCGCTTATCTCCCTTGAAGGGTGCCAGCACGCCGAGCAGCGTGAACGGGTTCAGCATGTCCACTATTGTGCCGCGTTCAACCAGATCGATGGCTCGGACAGAATATTTAGTCGTGGTTTCTGCGAAGAGCTGAAACCAGCCTCGGTTGATCATGGGTGCCCCCAATGTCGCAGCTCCAACTCCGAGGAGGCATTTCAACGACTGACGACGCGTTATCATGCTTCAGTTGAATATGATAATTTGCGTCGGCATTGGCAATGGCGCGATACATAATGGAACGGGACACAGAAGCGGTTATGAATTTCACACGCTGCTTGGCACACTGAAACGATATGTCCACTAGCGCCGGGGCGGGTGTGCGGCTGGAGATCGGCCACGTATTGTTCATGGACTTGGTCGGCTACTCCAAGTTACTTCTGGATGAGCAGCGCGAGCTGTCACAACACCTCACTGAAATCGTCTGCAGCACTGAGCAAGTTCTCGCTGCGGAAACGGCAGACAAACTGATCCGGCTGCCAACAGGAGATGGAATGGCGCTGGTTTTTTTTAACAGTCCCGAAGCGCCGGTGCAATGCGCGGTCGAGATTGCTAAAAAGCTGAAGCAATACCCCCAGTTGAAACTTCGGATGGGAATTCACAGCGGGCCGGTCAACGAAGTTCGGGATGTAAATGGTCGAGCAAATGTTGCAGGCGCAGGAATTAACGTTGCACAGCGAGTGATGGATTGCGGCGACGCTGGTCACATTCTGTTATCCAAGCGCGTGGCCGAAGACCTCGCACACTCGAGGCAGTGGCGTCCCTGCTTGCATGACGTGGGGGAATGTGTCGTAAAGCACGGCATCTCCATTTTCATTGTCAATCTGTACACCAACGAAGTTGGAAATGCGCAGTTGCCGGAGAAACTTAACCAGTGGCAATCGGCACAAGTCGCGCCTGCGCCAGAGGGCTCACCATCGATTTTTCGACGCAAAGGTCTCCTGTTCCCGGCCGCTGCTCTCTTGATCGCCATCGGTAGTTTTGGCGTTTGGCTCTATTCCAAACAAGGAGGAATAGGGTCGCTCGCGCCGGAGAAAACCATCGCGGTGCTTCCGTTTCAAAACTTCAGCCCGGATAAGGACAATGCGTTTTTTGCAGACGGCGTTCAGGACGACATCCTCACGAGTCTGGCAAAGATCAAAAATCTCAGAGTCATCAGCCGTTCGTCTGTGATGCAGTTTCGCGACGCTGCAGCACAGAACCTGCGCGCCATCGGTAAAACGCTTGGCGTGGCAAATGTCCTGGAGGGTAGTGTGCGGCGGGAGGGTGACCGCGTAGTGGTCAACGTGCAACTGGTCGATGCCCAGAGCGCCCGACAGATCTGGGCGAACCATTACGACCGTACCCTGGTTGATTCGCTGGGCTTGCAAGGCGAGTTGGCGAGTGAAATCGCCGATGCTCTGCGCGCCACGCTAAGTACAGATGAGCAGGCGCGAGTAACGGCCAAGCCCACGCGGAATCCAGATGCATACGTATTTTACTTGCGAGGGAATCAGATTTCCCGGAATCCCGACACGCTGCTGGAGGATTACAAGACCGCGGAGCAACTTTACATGCAGGCGATTGCGCTCGACCCCGACTTCGCGCTGGCCCACGCGCGGCTAGCATCCGTTTGCGCCGAAGTTTTCCATTATTACGAACCAACCGAGGATTGGGAAACCAAGGCTCGCACTGAAGCGCAAATTGCTCTGCGTCTCCAGCCCAATCTGGCAGAAGCGCATTTTGCTCTTGGCCAATGCATTTACTGGATGGACCAGGATTACGACCGCGCTCTTGAACAATTCAATATCGCTGCTCGCTTATCGCCGAGCAACGGAGATATCGGTCGGCTGATCGCCGCGATAAAGCGCCGGCAGGGCAAGTGGGAAGAATCGCTCGAAGAATACCAGCGGGTTGCGAAGCTGGACCCCCAAAATCCAAATACCGTCCGCGAACTTATCTATACGAATACAGCGATGCGTCGGTGGCCAGAAGCTGCGCGATGGGTAGAGCAATTGCGCGCAATGGCGCCCGGATCGGTCATCGCGAAGACCCAAAGGGGTTATGTGGAGTTTTGGTGGAAGGGAGATACTGCTCTGCTGAAGTCCCTGTTGGAGCAGATGCCTCCCAGCGCCGATCCCGATGGTGGTGTTGCTGCGGTGCGATGGGACGTGGCAATGCTGGATCGGGACTACGCAGCCGCCAAACGCGCAATCGATAGCTCAAATGCTAAAGAACTCTCATACACGGGCGAAGGCTCAACGCCGCGGAGTTTCTTTGAAGGCGCTATCGCCCTGGCCCAGGGGGATCTTGCAAGTGCGCAAAAATATTTTGAGGACGCGCAGCCTGTTTTTGACGACGCTGTAAAACAGGCGCCTTCGAGCGCTATCCGGCACTCTAACCTGGGCTGGCTGTACGCGTTTATGGGACGCAAAGAGGACGCGATTCGCGAGGGCCGTCGCGCTGTCGAATTGAAGCCGGAATCTAAAGATGCCGTGGACGGCGTCATCGTGAATTGCTATCTCGCGTTGATCTATGCTCGCGTTGGCGAAAAAGATCTGGCGTTTCCGCTGCTGGAGCGGCTGCTCAAAACCCCGGGCGCGGTGGACAGCGTCGATTACAGTGTCACCATCAACGACCTGAAACATCGCTGGGAATGGGACCCGATTCGAAGCGATCCCCGGTTTCAAAAGCTCATTGGACGAGCAGCGAAGTGACTCCGTCGCCGGTTAGCTGTGGGTAAAGCCTGGCCCTTGCCTTCGGCGGGTCGTTTCAGCCGAGTACAGAACTTGTTGGTTGCCAATCCTGGACAAAATATGAGGCTTGATCTGCCGATCGAGTAGTGAATCCCAAAAAATTTTTTGCCGAGCTAAAACGCAGAAGAGTTTACAGCGTCGCGATCGCCTACCTTGTCGGTGGCTGGGCGCTCGCACAGGGCATTGCTCAGGTCCTTCCCGTGTTCGACACCCCGAATTGGGTCGTGCGCCTTATCGTACTGGTGATCGTCCTTGGGTTTCCCGTCGCACTGGTGCTCTCGTGGTTCTTCGATCTCACCCGATACGGCATTGTGCGAACGCCCGATCTGGACACCCACAGCCTCGAGAGGGTTTCGTACGGATCGGCTTCCAACCGAGTTGACTCCGGAGAGAAATCCATCGCCGTTTTGCCTTTCAACGATTTAAGCGCCGCCAAAGATCACGCCTACTTTGGCGAAGGGATTGCGGAGGAGCTTCTGGGGGCGCTTGCCAAAGTTGATGGCCTGCGCGTGGCGGCGCGGCGATCTTCATTTTGGTTTAAGGACAAAGAAGCCGAGCTGGGCGAAATCGCATCCAAGTTAAACGTCGGGCACGTGCTGGAGGGCAGTGTTCGGCGCGATGGTAATCGAGTCCGTATCACTGCGGAGCTGATCGACGCAGGGGACGGATTTACTATTTGGTCGGAAACCTACGAGCGCGAAATGCATGGGATTTTCACGCTACAGGACGAAATCACGCGCTCGATTGTCGACACACTCAAGCTCAAACTGGCGATCTCGCCATCGCGTCCATCTCGGAGCGCGGATGCCTACGATGCCTATTTGGAAGGCCTCGTCTATTCGGACAAAAATACTGAACCCGAGTTGCGCAAAAGCCTCGAATTCTTCCAGCGCGCGCTGGAGCAGGATCCGAAGTTCAGTCGCGCTTGGACCGGTATCGCAAAAGCCTGGTTATGGCTGGCTGATTCCTTTGTGCCTCCACTCGAAGCTTACCCCAAAGTTCGCGATGCTGCGGTGCAAGCATTACGACTGAACGATCAAGAGGCCGAAGCACACGTCTACCTGGCCGAAAGTAAACGCATACTGGAGTGGGACCTCGACAGCGCCGAAGCGGAATTCAAGCGCGCAGTTCAGATTGAACCAAATTCGACGCCATCGAATTATTTCATCGCTGCATTCTATGCGGCGCGGGGCGATCGCGATCAAGCGCTCACCTACTTACAACGTACGTCGAAAATCGATCCCGCATCCCTTTGGGTGAACAATTTTGCGTGCGAACTCTATCGCTACTTTGGCCTTTACGACGAAGCAATGGCGGCCGGTCAACGCGCATTGCAACTTGATCCAACCTTTGCGCATTATGGTGAGCCGTCGCTGGCAGCACTGTATCGCGAGATGGGGCGGTTCGATGAAGCCATTGCACTCTACGAAAAAGCACGGGAGTTCACTGGAAGACCAGGTTTTGGTTTGGCCATCACTTATGCTCGAATGAACCTGCGCGAGGAGGCGCTGGAAGTTCTCAATCAAGCTATCTCAGGATGGGGTTATCGCCCGGGTGATGCGATTGCGCACGTGCATGTGACGCTTGGTGCGTACGATGACGCAATTCGCGAGCTTGAGCGCGCGTGCGAGCAGCGCTCGTCATCCTTGCACGGCGTCGGCGTCGCTCCCGAATTTGTGCCGCTTCGTTCGGACACACGGTTCAGGTCAATTCTCCAGAGAATTGGACTTGAACCCGAGAAAGTGTTCGCGGCGACAGCGCGTTGATTACTGCACAATCGCGTCCGCGCCGTGGCCGTGAGAGCGCACACCGTATTTGTTGAGGTCCTGCTGTGCCACGTGCATTCCAAACAACAGGATCGCAATGAGACCAAAATATAATATCGACATCGTCCACCGCTGGGTCGGCGTCACCTCGAAATAGCGCTGTTCTTCTTCGGTCCTCTTGCGGAAAAGCGAATAGATCCGAGGCAGTGACAACAGGACGATCAACCAAATAATAAAATTCGGGTATTTCCATCCGAACCAGAGAAGGACTGCGAACCCTGGTAACCAAAGCCACCGCGACAGCGCGGTCACAATCCGCCCACCATCGAGCATTCCGACGGGAGTCAGATTAAAAAGATTTAAAAAATACCCAAACCATGCCAGCGCGATAAAGAGCGGTGCGGCAAAGAATTCGCCCACGACATTGCAAAACAACGCGCCAAGACTCCCCAGGATCGGGCCGCCGATACCGACGCATGCTTCCATCCATGCATTACGCGGCGCCTCCTTGAGCGCGATGAACGCACCCATGAACGGAATAAACACAGGAGCGCCGACTTTGAGCCCGAATTTTTTAGCGACAAGCAGATGGCCGGTTTCGTGAACGAACAAAAGCAGGACAAATCCCAGCGCGAACTGCCAGCCCCAGATCTGGGTATAGATCCAGATCATCAACAGCATGGTCCCGCCAGACTTCAACAGAATGGGGAGAAATTTCAGAAGCGGAAGGAGAACGAACTTCAGCTTCGCGAAAAACTTCGCGATCAGCAAACCAACCACCCCGAGCGGTGCGAGCGCTTTTTTCACCCGGCTCCACGCTGTTTCCTCGGCCGGTGCCTTGTACTCCTCGATTGGTTCGGTCTGAAGATTCATGGTTTTCGCGCGTGGTGAAATGTTAAAGCTCGTAAAGTTGAAGGTTATTGCCTTTGCAAACATTACGGCGTCCCAAGTAGCGGCGCTATCGCAACGTTTTTAACTGTTTAAGCTTTTGACGTTTAACTTTTAAGTTCGTTGAATGCCGTGCCCAGGTGATCGAGGACGTCGCGCGGCAACAACGATTGTTCGCTTTGATCTCCGGTAAAAATCGCGATCTCCGCAGCGCGCCCGCATACCCATGCGCCCAGTCGCGCCGCATCGTAAAGGGACAAACCTTGTCCCACCAAACCTGCGCAGACTCCGGTCAGAATATCGCCCATTCCGCCCGTGGCCATTCCCGGATTGCCGGTCGCGTTGTAGCTCAACGGGCGATTCCGTTCAGCCACGATGGTTCGGCTGCCCTTTAACAAAAGCGTGATCGGAAAAGAATGACAGAATTGGGTCGCGGTTTTTGCACGTGTTCCTTTTGCACCACTCGACAGTCGTTTCATCTCGCCAGGATGTGGCGTGAGCAACCGTTTAC